>JAMDCE010000473.1 GCA_023489135.1 Chloroflexota bacterium | reverse complement strand
TCAATTACCGAGCTTATGCCAAAGGACGTGCTGTAGACGGGCTCCGTCTTCTTGACGCGGTACGGGTCGAAGCGGAAGAACCGCCGAGAAAGCGATAGCGCCGCCTCCAGATCCGTGGTTGAGCCGAAGATCTGGGTGCCCATTGTCAAAAGCGTCTTCTGAATCGCTTCACTTACTTGATAAAGCTCCTGATGGGCCAGGGTTAGCCACACCATGTAGTTGCGCGCGATCCGGTTAATTAACTCGTCAAGATCGGCCGCCAGAAGATCAGTGTGCAGGGTCGCAGGCGAGAGTAGGTAGGTGATCTCGTCGATGATCAGGCTTATGGGCTTATGGCGGCCAGGTCCTCGTCGTTTGATAAAGTCCATCAGGTATCCAAACGACCAGAGGAGCTTGAAGCGCATCCGCTCCAGATCACGCTCGCCCCGAAAATCAATGAGCACGGCTTGCGACTGCTCGACAACTTTATTCCAGTCAATTCCAGGTCTATTTGCCCCAAACATTGCTTTCATCGTCGGATCTAGCCGAAACAGGGCCGTTTTGTTCAAGAACGAGTCAGCCCGGCGAGCTTGTTCATTGGCGTTGAGACGCAGGAAATCTTGGGTGAAGAACTCTGCCGCCGGCGCTGCCTCAGGGTTTTGTCTACAAGCTTCAGCCACGCACCCGGCCCACCGCTTCGGGTCCCGAACCAGATCCTCAGCCTCGGTAATCTGCAGACCGGAGGCGGCCAAGATCATGCCGGCGCAGGTGCCGATCCTCCAGAGGGCATTCCACCCCTCGATAGAGGCTGTTTGCAAGTACGGATCAAGCCGGCGAACCACATCGAGGTAGCGTTGAGAGATTGCGTAAAGGCTCTCGTCTCCCGACCGGTAGTAGAGGGGAAAGGGAATTACACTCCCCCCGCAGCCCGCCATATCCACGTACAGAACCCGCGGCCAGAGACGCTCCTGCATCTCGGGCGGGAGACGAGTCAGCTTGTCGAGGAAATTGTCGATAGATGGCCCGTGCGGGTCGAAGAGAACCAACGGAACGCCACGTACGAAGTCGAGCCAGGCGATCATCCTTCCCATAAGCCTGCTCTTGCCGGTGCCTTTGCTGGCAACCAGGTGAATTCCCATATTGCGAGCCCGGTCCGGCAGAAAAAGGAGCTGAGGTATTAGTTGAGAGGGGACCTGGGGATTGAGCGGGAGCATAGCCGTCTCAGACACGCCTTCCCTCCTCAGCTTCTCCGATGAAGATACCAGCAATTTGAGGTGGAGCGGGCGCTGGAGGTGGCGGAGAGGGCAAGAAGAGCATTGGCGGCGTCAAGGAGAGTTCCACTACCTTTAGCCGCTCATAAGTCTCTGAAAACACCTGAAAGATACAATTGTGGCCGTTCGTGCCAAGGCGATTGCGGTGGCTTTTGGGGGCGAAGCTGCGCCACTCGAAGTATCTATCGAGCAGCAATATCTTCGCTTGATTCACGCAGACGATGCTGGGGTCCTGCGCGACTCCCAGACAAAGCTGACTCGTCCACCGGAAGAATTCCTGGGCAAAAACACACCGGCGTGGTTCTTCATCAGGCAGCTCAAAGTCCTGAAATCTCCTCCACAGGGCTTCAAATCCGGCTTCAAGATCCACCACAGAACTCCTTGGAGCAGGGAGCGGATGACATCCACCACTCACTCCCTGCTCGTCTTAGATTAACCGAACAACCGTTTCCAGAGGCTACGCGGCTCGGGCGGCTCAGGCAGGGGATACAGCGAGCGGTGAACCTCCATGCCAATGTTCGTGCCGCCTACTTCCATGGCGCCTATTAAGTGTCCTGCCAGCATCTGGATCTGATGTGCGCTGAACTCATTCACGTAAGCTTGGTGTTCTCTACCGCGAGACTGGTTCTTGATGTTCAGGATGTAGCCTGTCGTCTCGTCGAACTTAAGGGCCCCGTGCTGATGAATCTGCCCTATTTTGGTCATCCCAAAAAGGGTCTTATGTGCCGTCGCATCGATGACCAGGATCTCTTTGTGATACTCATCAAGGGTTCGCTGCTCATCCCTAGAGAGGGATCGCTGGGCGCTAATCGGCGCCAAACTGCCATTGCTTGGTGAATTAGGCCCCGATGTTACCGGCACAAGCCCCAGAAGACTTTCTCCGTTCTTACCCATAAGTCACCTCCTTATCTGCTTACGCACGAGCCTTAGGTACTCGTCTGAGACTTTGTCCATCTGCTGCCGCGCCTCCCAACCGGTACCCCGGATATCCTCAGCGATATCGCTTGCTCTAAATTTCTTTGCCCGCTGGAACAATGCACCAAGCCATATGCCAACAACTACTGCAGCCGAGACGATAACGGCCTGAAGAAATACGAAGAGCACAACTTCCATATTACGCCTCCATCCTCGCTAGTGGCCCGCCCACCAATCAGCCACCTTCTCCATAGTGGTCCTGGTGTCCTCTAGGGGTACTTTATCGACCGAGAGAGCGATCTTGGCGCTGGCCGACCCAGCAATGTGTCCCATAACC
>JAMDCE010000288.1 GCA_023489135.1 Chloroflexota bacterium | reverse complement strand
CACCGTCCGAGGACCTCGCGCCGGACGAGGAGAACGCTGCTGAAGTCGAGGATCGGGACGAAGAGTTGTTGGTGGAGGCTGGCTCTGAAAAGGCCTCTGAACTTCGTCCCAACCGGTTGGAGGAGATGGTGGCGCGATACCGGGAAAGCGTCTACGGCCGGAGAGCGGCGACCCACGCCGAGCTTCTCGTCGAATTGCCGCTCCTGACCGGCACCTTGCGCGGCCGGATCGACCGGCTGGACCGCTTGCCCGACGGGCGCTGGGAGATGGTGGATTTCAAGAGTGGCCCGGCCTCCGCGGGGGCGGCCGGCTACTACCGCCGGCAACTGGCTCTCTACGCCCTCGCCCTTCGGGACGGCTGGCACATCCCGGCCGGGTCCATCTCCGCCCATCTCTTCTTCTTGCAGGACGGCACCGACCTGGAGTTCGCCTTCGCCGACCCCGAGCTTGATCTGATCCGCTCCCAGGCCGAGGCGTCCATGCTCGCCATCGCGCGAGGGGAGTTTCCGGCGGTCAGCGGCCAGGAGAGGTGTCGTCGGTGCGATTACGGGCATTTGTGCGATTAAAGGTGATAGGAGACGATAAAGATCAATCAGGAGCGATTGTGGGATATGAACGGTGGAATCTTCTTAATCAAGGGTGACGATCAGCTTGTCGAGATGAAAGAACAAACGTACGATTCGGAGGATGTACTGCAAACTCTACTGGCCAAGTATCCAAACCTGCTGGCCGGAGATCAAATGGACAGTAGTGCACCAAGACGGTGGTTGCTGATCTCCCGTGAGGCTGCGCTGCCATCCGAGGAAGGTGGTGCGGGAAGATGGGCAATTGACCATTTGTTTTTGGACCAAGACGCCATCCCAACGTTGGTGGAGGTCAAGCGGAGCAGCGACAGACGAATCCGCCGAGAGGTGGTGGGGCAAATGTTGGATTACGCAGCCAACGCGGTGGTGTATTGGCCGGTCGAAACGATCCGCGCCCAGTTCGAGATGACCTGTGCCGGATGGCGTCGCGATCCCTCGGAAGAAGTGCTGAGATTCTTGGGTGAGGGAGCAGACGCAGAACAGTTTTGGCAGGAAGCCAAAACCAATCTTCAGGCCGGTAGGATACGTCTTGTCTTTGTTGCTGATACGATCCCCGATGAGTTGCAGCGGGTGGTCGAGTTTCTGAATGGACAGATGGATCCGGCCGAGGTGTTGGCCGTCGAGGTAAGGCTGTACACTGGCCAGGATCTGAAGACACTTGTGCCCAGAGTTATCGGTCAGACTGCCGAGGCTCAGCAAAAGAAACGTCCTCCTCGTGGGATAAGCCAATGGGATGAGCCATCGTTCCTTCGCGAACTGGAAAAAAGGAAGGGTTCAGAGCAGACTGAAGTCGCTCGTAAGCTTCTTGACTGGGCAAAATCCAAAGAGCTTCGAATCTGGTGGGGCAAAGGGAAGAAAGATGGTTCTTTCTTCCCAATATTGGATCGGGAAGACCTCGGTTATTGGTTATTCTCCGCCTGGACTTATGGACGAATAGAGATACAGTTTGAGATGATGCGGGCAAGGCCGGTCTTTGATGATGAATCGAAGCGCCTCGAGTTGCTACGACGGCTAAACGAGATTCGCGGTGTCGCAATCCCAGCAGGTGCCATCGGCACACGTCCCAGCATTCCGATGTCCACATTAGCGGATGAATCCGTTCTAGACCAGTTTCTAGCAGCGTTCGACTGGGTGATCCAGGAAATCGAGAAGCTCTGATTGGTGCCCGTACCTCCTAGCCGCGCATCTTAACACTATTACTCATCGAGAGGAGGCCCGGGATGTTCACAATTGGAAAAGAATACCGGCGACGAGACCTTCATTCCGCCTACCGTGGTCAAGAGCAAGGAGGAATAAGCACACCGGCAGACGGCCGCTTCGTTATGCTCTTCAGTAGTCAGTCTGGTGAGGACTATGGCTATGAGGATGGCTGGACGTCAGATGATGTCTTCCTGTACACAGGTGAGGGCCAAAGAGGAGATATGGCTTTCAAGCGCGGTAACCTGGCCATTCGGGACCATTCCCTGAACGCACGGGATCTGCATCTGTTCGAGCAAACCAGGAAGGGCTACGTTCGTTACCTCGGGCCAATGGTGTGTACGGGATACCAAGAACGAACCGGACCCGATGCTGACGGAAGGGAACGCCGGGTGATTGTTTTTGAATTGGTGCCGGCAGATAAGGCAAAGACCAGGGAACGATAGGGGACAGGGCGCGTTTTGACTTTGTGTCGGAAGAACTTGCTGCGTGGTGTTGCGAAAGGTCGGTATCTATCGATAAGTGCCGACGTTTCGTAACATTGGCCGGGAGTAACATAAAGCGGAGCGGCGAACCCGGGTTCGCCGCTCCGCTTTTCCTATTTGGTCGCCCTTCGTTGGGCGGTTATTTGGAATACCAGCTTGCCAGGGGTCGATGGCTAATGCTTTTCCTCGACCGGCTCCTCGAGGGCCGCCTTCGGCCTGACTTCGATTCTCTTTACCC
>JAMDCE010000566.1 GCA_023489135.1 Chloroflexota bacterium | reverse complement strand
ATTGATGGGCGACCTGGACTGCGGGGACCAGAATTGGTGGAGCTGAGGGGATTCGAACCCCTGGCCTCTACAATGCGAGTGTAGCGCTCTCCCGGCTGAGCTACAGCCCCGGCTTCGCTTTGTGCACGATTACATCGTCTCATTAGTGAGCGTGCAGCTTTGATATTATAAGGGATTGGCGCCGATGGCGTCAAGGCGGCGGCAACTCTTCCAAAGGCATAGCCAGATGCCGCTTGTAAGGCGGTATGTGCTATGCTATTATGCGCCCGTGCGCAAAAGCTCGGTTTTCTCCGCTGAATCGGTGTAAAATATAGGTATTAAATGCAGTCGTGGACGACGAAGTAAGGTGTCAACTCTCAGGACAAATAAGCGAAAAGGTAGAGCAACAAAGTTAAGAATAGGCCTCATCGCGGATACCCACGAGGCCAGTGACCCTCTGGCGCTGATACGCTTGCTAGGAAGGCAGCGATGTGATCTCAACGTCCACCTTGGGGATATCGGCGGCTCGAAATACACTTCGAAGCTGGTTCACGAGTTTAAGGAAAACCTGGGCAATCTGGATCACCTCACCCCAGAAGACCAAGAGAGCTACGACGAACTTCGGAAGAAGGGAACGCCAGCCATTTGGGCGTATATCGAGATGAGGACGCGCCACGATCCCAAAAGTCACGAACGGAGAGTTCTCGAGACGACCAAAAGCTATGCGTCAGTAATCGAAGCTATGTCTCAGCTTCGACGCATTTTCTTTGTCAGCGGTAATATCGATAGAGCACTTTCCAAAATGGATGGGGTCAGAACCATCCTGGAGGAGAATGGCGTCGATTTGATCGCCGAGCCTAAGCTCATCGAACTAGGGGATCAAGCGATTGCGCTGTGGCCGTCGATGAAGCCAGTAACGCAGAAGCTGGCTCGTCGTCTGGACACGATCATTGCCGATTTTGTCAACCGTCTGGAGAACAAGCGGCGTTTGGTCGTCCTTGCTCACGAGCAACTGTTCAAAGGACCGGTACCGAAGACATACAGAGAGAACGTCAAGAGAGCAGGCCTGAAAGCGCTGACGGTGCCGTTTTACGAGCCAAATCCAACATGGGTGCATCTGATGAGCCTGTTCAGGCTCCTTCCTGCTTATGTGGATCTGGTCTTCGTACACGGCCACGTTCACGATCCCTGTAATGTGATTATGGCCGGGGCGCCTTATTTGAAGGGAACGCCAGAGTTGGGGCTGGCGTATCGTTTGTACGGATTTGGCTCGCCGTCGTCCGCAGATAACTGCGACAGGAGGGGGAGGAGAACCGTGCGCATCTTTTGCGTCCCAGCGGACGAGGCAATGATTATCGTTCTCGATGGCCAGGGGGTGAGGATGGAGACGCTGGGAGGGAGCCAATCTTGACCCAAGGTACCAAGGAGAAAATCCTGGCATACATGCAGGAGCACAATACTTTAACGTTGTCGACTTACGGCGAAGGTATGCCCTGGGCTGCGTCGGTCTTCTTCGCTAACGATGATTTGGTTCTCTATTTCCTTTCAGATCCCAGGACACAACACGGTCGGCATTTAGCTTCGAATCCTAAGGTTGCGGCTACGATTAACGAGGACTACCGTGATTGGCGCAAGATCAAAGGTATCCAATTAGAGGGCAAGGCAGAGATAGTCACCAGCCGCAAAGAAAAAGCCAAAGGATTTGCCGTCTACGTGCGCAAATTCCCTTTCGTCGCCGAGTTCTTCTCTTCTCCAGCAAAGCTTGCCCTCGCGATGTTTTCCAAGATATCGTCCACCACTTTGTATAAGATCACTCCCTCGAGGATATTGTTCTTAGACAATGAGCAGGGCTTTGGCTACCGAGAGGAGCTGATCATTGAGCGTACGGTCGACTAAATGTGATATAATAGTTCGTATCCCCAGTTAGTTGCGTGAAGCATTCAGGCTGGTACTTGCAAACCGTACGCATGACTGGTATCATAATCGAGCTTCTGCCAGGGGATTGATAGCGAGTTAGGCGCGGCAGCGTTCACGAGCGCAGCAGCTTTTTTCGGTTCCTCGGGCGTGCGGTTGCGAACTGCGTCCTGGTGTCGTCTTGGCCTGTATCGTTCTTAAGGTGCGATAATGCGAGAACGTGAGGGTGGGTCTTGGGGCCGCGGTCGGTTGACTGAGTTGATCGACGGCGAGGCGCTGCGCGAATTACTGAATAATCTCCGCCTTACAACCTGTCTTCCAATGGAGATACGTGATGACCACGGATTTCCTCTTATCAGCGCTGATGCTCTGCCAGCCTTTTGCTCCTTGGTGCGTGAGCGCCCTAGAGGTATGAGCCTTTGCTGCAAGAAAGCTGTTGCCCATTGTCCAACGACGGTTGGCAAGACCGCTCAGTTCGCCACGTACGACGGGGTCCATCATCTCATCTCTCCTATCCTGGCGGAGGAGGAATTCACTGGCGCATTACTGGCCGGGCCATTCCTGCTCTCCGCTTTGTCTGAAAGAGCCGTGCCGCTGCGGGCACATTTTCTCTC
>JAMDCE010000618.1 GCA_023489135.1 Chloroflexota bacterium | reverse complement strand
CGTCGGCCTCCTTTTGCTCACTTTTCTTGCCATGCTGAAGGCGATCGAACGGCGAAATGCTGGCTACGCGTTGATCGCCGGTTTGCTGACCCTATCCAGCAAGCGCTCACGGTGCAAGCTGTTATCACGAGAAAGGGTTGGATAAAGGTCTGGATCAGGGTCAGCAAACCGGCGATCAACGCGTAGCCAGCATTTCGCCGTTCGATCGCCTTCAGCATGGCAAGAAAAGTGAGCAAAAGGAGGCCGACGGCAAGGGGAAAGTGCGGGTTGTCGAGGATTGTGTAGTAGGTGACCGACTCGGGGATGAGCAGATCCGAGGAGAGATGCCCGAAGGGGGTTAACAGCCACCCCAAGCCTGAAGCAAAGCTGACCAGGGCGAAGGCAGCCCAGGCCAGGTCCTTCCGGGCGAAGATTGTCAGACCAGTGTAGAAGACGGCGACGAGCAGGAAGACGCTGGTTAGCAGTCGGGCCAGGTGAAAGGTCAGAATGAGGGGCAGCCCCGCCGCCGTGCTCAGTCTGCCAAGCGCAATGTAGAAGATGGAGAGCAGCGCCCCCTGATGATCTTCGGAGGTGTAGGCGAGCCGGAAGAGCCACTCGCCATCTGCGCCAAGCTTCATCTTGGTCAGGTAGCCAAAGAGGTCCTGTGGAAGGACCAGAATGCCCTGGAACTGCAGGCCGGAAGGCGTAGTGAAATAGGCAATCAGGTAAGGGAGAAAGGTAGAGCCGGCAACCAGCATGGCGCAGAGCACTACCCAGAGCAAAGTATGCCCGGCAGAAGTCTCCCCGCCCGAACGCTCCATCTCGGAAATCGGCTTTTTCATGGGCGGATTCTAGCACCTTTGGTCAGAGAAATAAATAGGAGCGTGGTACTAGGGAGGAGGGAGACAGGAAGTATCTAACTTCTTCGGGGCAGCCACCAGACGATGCCGACGACTAGGATCACAATTGCGAGGATGGCGAGGGCTCTGGCCTCTTTGCGAAGAGAGCTCAGCCAATCGATCATTTCTTTTTCGATCCTTCTTCGGCGTAATAGTGGTGGAGGCTCGAATCAAACTTGACGTTGTTGAGAACGACGCCAAGAAGGTTGGCGTTAACCTTCTCCAGCAGCGACTTGGCTTTCCTTGCCAGGTCGCGCTTGGTCTTCCCGGCGTTGATCACCAAGAGCACCCCGTCCATCCTTGTGGACAAAATGGCCGCATCGGTCACGGCGATAATAGGCGGAGAGTCGAAGAGGACCAGGTCAGCCTCGGACTTTAGCAGGTCGATCACTTCTCCCATCCGTCGCGAGCCGAGAAGCTCAGAGGGATTGGGCGGGAGGGGCCCGCTGGGCAGGACGTACAGGTTCGGGATACCGCTGTCCTGAAGGGGCACCAGGTTGCTGCCGGAATCCAAAATCATCGAGGTCAGGCCGCTGCCGTTGCTCAAGCCGAAGATAGAATGGACTGTGGGGCGTCGCAAGTCGCAATCTACTAAGATGATCTTGCTGCCGGTTTGCGACATGGTGATCGCCAGATTGGCGAGAGTCGTGCTCTTCCCTTCTTCCGGACTGGTGCTGGTTACCAGCAGCGTCTTCAGGGGCTTATCGAGACTAGAGAATTGGATGTTTGTTCTGAGCTGGCGGTATGCCTCCGCGATGGGCGAACGCGGGTTTGAATACGTGATCAGTCTATCTCGCCCATTCAATCCGTTCTTGCCATTATTTGCCATGCTATGTCCTTCCTTACCTCGCTCGCCTGGCTTCCGCTACTGTTATCGTCGGAATACTGCCGATGGCCGCCAGAGAGACGTAGCGCTCCACATCCTCGGCGCTCTTTATGGTGTCGTCGAGATACTCCAGCAAAAAGGCGATAATACAGGCCAACAACAGCCCAAGAACCAGACCGGCCGTCACGTTTACCTTCGTCTTCGGCTGGCTCAAGAAAGCCGGCTCCGGATCGTCGAGAATCTCGACGTCGATCTTGTCTCTGGGGTCCACGGTTGCCATGCGGATCTGGTGTTGGACCACAAACTCCTGTGCCAGGGCCTTGGCGATCCGCTGCGCATTGGCCGGATCCGGGTCGTCGACGTCAATCTGGATGGCAAAGTTGTCGGCTGTCGCCGCGACGGCAATCCGGCTTCTGAGCACGCCCGGCGCCAGATCCAGCCGGAGCTGCTCATTAATCTTATTGATGTACCTGTCGCTCCTGAGCTGGAATCCGTATTGTCTTATCAGGTTGGATATCACCAGGGTCACCCCATAGTCAGGACGAGCGGGGGTCACGTAAAGTTTCGCGGACGAGCGATACATCGGCTGTTGAAGCTTGCTGAAGCCATAGGCGCTTGCGCCCGCCACCGCGGCTACCAAAATAAAGATCCACCAGCGCTTGGAAATAACCTGCCAGTAATCCTTGATCTGCATGCGCGCCTCCCTGTTAAGTCCGGGGGCAAATATAGCGTTTTTCCCTTCTGATGTCAAATGGCATTTGGCCGTCGGCACGTGATTTGACCCACCCCGACCACTCCGCCTTTAT
>JAMDCE010000621.1 GCA_023489135.1 Chloroflexota bacterium | reverse complement strand
GGCTCGCGTTGGTGATAAGATGCGTGATCGTGCGCAGCGGGTCCGGCTTTTCAATCTTCTCCTGGGCCAGCTTGGCTTGAAGCTGCAGGACTGGGAGGGTAGCAACTACCTCTTGCTGGATAAGAAGGGAAACCAGGCGATCGCGCCTGACCTGGCCGGTCTCTGGCTCTCGGCTGAGAAGATGCTGGGCCGACCCATCGATCCGCTGGATCCGAGTTACTTGGAGTCTCTCAGGCGTGCTATTCGAAACTGAGAGTATTTAACGATGGTGAACGAAAAGAAAATCCCGGTGATTGTCGTCACCGGTTTCTTGGGTAGTGGCAAGACCACCTTGATCAAGAACCTGCTTCTCCATCCCCAGACGGGAGAGACCGCGGTAATTGTCAATGAGTTCGGTGAGATCGGTCTGGATCATTTCCTGGTTCGGAAGACCGATGAACGAACGGTGCTTCTCAACAGTGGCTGCGTTTGCTGCAGCATGAGGGGGGATCTGAACGAGGCCATCAGAGACCTATTTAGCAAGCGGGAGAAGGGCGAGATTCCCCGATTTCAGAGGGTCGTGGTCGAGACCACCGGGCTGGCCGATCCTGTGCCCATCATGCAGACGGTGCTGTCAGAACCGGTCCTGCGGTACCATTTCCAACTTGAACGGGTGATCACGACGGTCGACGCGCCAAACGGTAAGGAGAATCTCGCCACGTACGTCGAATCGGTCAGACAGATCGCCGCCTCTGACTTCATCCTGGTCACGAAAGAGGACCTGACATCAGAGGAGGCGACTCAAGAACTCAAGGCTGAGTTGCAGAACGCCAACCCTATGGCCTCCATCGTCGACAGCCCCTTTGGCATCGTGGACTTCGATCCTCTGCTTAGGTCGGACATACAACGTGGCGATCTCGACGAAATAGGTCGACTCAGAGAGATAGAGTCGAAGGTTGGCCGAATGACCGGTCAAATGGGCAGCCACACTGAGGGCATCAGGGTGTCGTCACATTGCATCATCGCGGAAAAACCGTTGAACTGGCAGATGTTCGGGATCTGGTTGACCTTCTTGCTGCATCGCCACGGCCAGCGTATTCTCCGGGTCAAAGGCCTCTTGAACCTGGGCGATGGGCGCGGGCCACTGCTGGTTCAAGGTGTCCAGCACGTTATCCACGCCCCGAGGCATCTGAAGGCGTGGCCTGACAATGATCAGAGAAGCCGGATTGTGTTTGTCGTGCGAGACCTTGATCCGCAAAACCTTGAAGAATCTCTGCACGTCTTCCAGACTTTGGCCACGGCGACGTAGTTCTCCTATGGACGCCACGGGGATTATCGATTCACCACTGAGAGCTTGTGAACAAATCGATTCCGTGCAGTTGCGGGGCACAACATCTTGTGAGCATGCACTATGGCAGCACTACATGTAGCGGTACGGCATGCTCGGTTCCGAATAAAATCACAACCTCTGAGAGACGGAGGACGCGGAGTCTAGAGGTCAGGAGTTGTTGAAGTAGTCAGAGATCAGTTTTCGGCCGCGGCGTCTGGACTATTTACTGACCGCTGAATGCTGGTAGCTCCTCACCCCCTAATCCTTATCCCACAAACCCTATTCCCTCCGCGTCTCCGCGTGCACTTCCCGCTATTGCAAAAGCAGGCGCTGCAGGAATATAATATACCCTCGCAGCGACGCTTGGTTCCGCGTGAGAAGGCTGTCCATAACTGATGTTGATGAGCTGGAAAGGATATATTGCAGTGGATCGTCGACGACAATCGAGAATAAAACGTTCTGTTTGGAAATGGTCCCTCGTCGCTAGCGCGGTGATTTGGGGGCTCATTTCCCTTTTTTACGCCCAAGTCAACGGCGATTACCAGGGCGCAGCGATGGGATTCATCGTGGTGTTCCCACTTTTCGGTGGGGTAATCGGCGCGATGGTCCTTGCCCACATCAGGGTATTCAAATTGGTGAAATGAAGGAGCGAGGCAGGACATTATGGCCCAAGTCCTCTACTTAGGTGAAAGCAGCTTCTCTGCATCCGATTCCAATTGCGACCCAAACCCAGTGTTCTGTCTGTCCGGTTGCATCATTGACGATACTACCCTTCAACGGCAAGTCGAGCCGGCCCTGAATAGGCTTACGGCTAGATTCTTCGGGGACCAAGAGGCGGTACCAGATCTGACTCAGCTAACCGGGAATCGAGAGGGGCTGGTCACAACGGCTGGAGCGGCCGGTTCGGAAGGAGCCGAGGTTGATCTTCCTTCCCTTATGTCGAGGCTAAGCATGACCGTGACGGCGGTGGCAATACGGACCGAGAGGTATAGGCGCCGGCTGGAGGAGCATAACCTCTACTGGCATACTCTTCCGATCGTGATGGAGCGCTTCTGTCAGTTCATCAAGCCGAATCCAGACGTTGCGAAGATGAAGGCGTTGTCACGGGGAGGAGAGTTGGATGGACTTCTGGAGAGCGAATACCAGCGAGTGACGACGCAGGGCACGGATCGGAGAATGGACTGGGAATTCATGGGCATCAGAGGTCTCACTTTTTCGATGAAGGAAGAGAACCTGGCGGGGCTTCAGATTTCCGAGTTGATTGCCTACATCATCGCGCGTCACGTGAGTACTTTGGATGGAAGCGACGGCCTTTTCGATGTAGTGAAGGGTAAGCTCTTTGGGGGCCGCTATGGTCGAAAAGGTAAATACGGATTGAGGGTTCTGCCCAAGACAGAGCTAAACTACGTTGATTGACTATGGGAAAGGCGATTCTCCACGTTCACACCACGCACAGTGATGGGATGGCCAGCGTTGCTGAGATTATGGATGAAGTTGAACGTGGAAGTGACGTAGATGTCATCTCGTTTACCGATCACGACGAAATCGGTGCGTATGCTGAAGCGGTCGATTGGCAAAGGCGAAATCCAGGATGTCGCCTTCAGGTCCTTTGGGGGACGGAGATAACGTCTTGGCGCTTCAAACATCTCCTCGCCTTCTTCTTCGAGCCACCCTATCCCGACAGGCCTTTTAAATCTCAGCAACCTCTTGTTTCAACGATCCAGGAGGTTCTTGCCGCCGGTGGGCTGGTTGTCGTGCCCCATGTGGATGTGTTCTGGGTCGGATTGGGGCGAAAACGTTTGGAACCGCTTCTGGGCAAAGTCCCCATTGCCGGCTTGGAGGTCTATAGCCCATGTATCTCCGGTTCTGTGGCCGGCCTGAAGGAATTCTGCGAGATCCATTCTCTGGCCGAGAGTGGTGGAGGAGATGCTCATTACCTTCAGGAACTCTACAAAGTGATCGTTCATTTCCCGGGCAATTCCCTCGCGGATTTGAAAGACGCTTTTCAGAACAGGCGTACTGGGGCCTCGTGGGGACCACGGGGCGCTCCAATCTCTATAGCCGACCGTTGTCGCCAGCAGTATAGAGCGATGATCGATCACCCGTCCCGCAAGGTCTTGCGTTGGTGGGCTTCTCGTGGGGCTAGGGGTACCTCTTGACACTGCAGAGAATGACTGCTATTATGACTACTAGCAAGGGCTATCTAAGCCACATAGCAACAATAGTTCGAGCCTCCGGAAGTTATGAGTAGAATTAAGGATGCTGAGCCGGGTTTCGGCCCGCCGCTGAAGAAGAATGTCACCAATCTGAACAATGCGAACCGCGTCTTACGCATCATTATGACGAAGTACTTCAGCCGGGTGACCCGAGACCAGCGGCTTTTGACCAAAGAAGAAGAAGACGAGGCCTGGAACGAGCTGCGGGAGTACGAGCTCCGTTATCCCGAGTTCGAGAAAGCCTATGGGCAGAATCCTACCGATGTCTTCTTCGCCGAGTACGAAACGCTCAAGCGAGATTTCCTCGGTCAGCATACCGTCGCCAACCCCAGCGGCGCGAATTAGCTATTGCCCATCAGCCGCCAGCTTTCAGCTTCTCACTTGACTTGACCAATGCTTCTCTTCGATCGCTTGTCTTCCGAGAGTGGTGAAGACAAGTCGTGCCTTTGTCCGTCTGCCAGATGGCAAAGAAGAGACTGGCGAGTGCTTCGCCTTTCTTTCCCTCTTCGAGACATGCACAGAGTATTCCTCATCTAGCGTTAGCTAAGTGGCACTTAACCCATCATTCGTGCCGGTGACCGGAGGCTCACGGAAGCACCGTGGTTTTTCTCGCGCTCCCTTCCGACGAGGGGAGGAAGGATTCAGAAAAGTGAGCGCTATTTCGGACACTGCCTGACCGCCGACCTATGAATCCTGGCACGGTTCTTGCCATTAAGCCGACCAGGTGACGACGACGCTGTCGATCACCCCATTTGACAGGGAAAGTGGTAAACGGTCGGTAATAGTTGTCGCATCTCAGCCGTCAACTACTACACGAGGAGGTGGAGTAGAAGCCATGATCTGGATGATTAGAACCGTAGCTCTGATAGGAGCCCTTTCAGCATTCTGGCTTTTGGGATTATGGTAGCAAATATCTTGGCAAGCCATGAGTCCTCAGTCTTCGACCCCCTCGACGCCACAGGGGGTCGAACTTTTATATTGAGAGTCTGACGAGACAGAGCTACGGAGCCTCTTCCAGTTCTGTAGCCCGCCGGATGCTTTCCGGGTCCCACCACTTCTTCATCATTCCCTCCGGTTTCCCAATGAAGCGTCGGGATGGTTTGATCCCGTAGTCCTCCCAATTCTCGTTGACTTTCAAAGCGACTTGCCCCGCCGGCCTGGTGCTGGGAGGGAAACGCAGCGGCGGCCCTTTGTCGACTCCCTCTGCGCCCCAGATCGAGCGAGGAGCCCAGTGGAACGGACGGGTAGCATCGATGAGCATGCGGTCCTGGAAACCCTTCTCCTCTGGAGGGATGCGAGGATCGAGAGGTGAGCCCCGGTGATTTTTCCAGATCTTTACGTCTTCCCCAGCTCTCACGCGCCAGGCCACCGACCAGTTGACCTGCTCCGTATTCCAGGGATCGATGTCCTCGTCGACCACGATAATGTGCTTGAAGCACCACGCCGCCATCTTGGAGCCCCAGATGACGCTGGCGATGGTGTCGGCGTGTCCGTGCATCATTGGCTTGACGGAGATCACGGCGTGGCCGAAGCCACCGCAAGCGTCGAGCGGCATGGCCACCTCCCGAATGCCCCTCACCCCGGCCATCTCCAAAATGTCCCAGACGTAGGCCGAAAGTGCGAGGGAGGCCAGGGCGTGGTCTTCATCCACCGGATGCCCCTCCAACGAGCCATGAAAGATCGGATCATTCCGGTAGGTTATGGCGTTAACCCTGAACACAGGTTTGGGCATCGGAGTGTTCCCATAGTAACCGGAGACTTCCCCGCAGGCGCCGTCCACCTTTCTCTCAGATGGATCGATTGTTCCTTCGAGCACGATTTCGGCGTAGGCCGGCACCAGGAGGTCCACTGTCTCCGCCGGCACCACTTCCAGCGGCTCGCCACGAATCGCGCCGGCGATGTCCATCTCTGGCAGAGGCATAGCTGTGGCGCAGGCGGACATATAGGTGAGAGCCGGCTCACAGCCGATCACTACCGCCGCCTCCATTTGCTCCTTCCGCTGAATATACTTATGGTAGTGGCCTCCGATGTGCTGGTGCGCGGGGTTGATCTGGATAGCGCATTCGTCACGATCCAGCACCATAATGCGGTAGGTTCCCACGTTCACCCAGGCTTCTTCCGGGTCTTTGGTCATCACCAGAGGCATAGTAATGAAGCGCCCCCCGTCGCGGGGGTTCCAGCGCGGGATGGGGAATCTGAGTAGATCGATCTGTTTGCCCGTCAGGATATTGTCTTTGACGGGCCCAGCCTCGACTATCCTGGGTGGAAGGTGCGCCTCTCGCCTGTTGATCCGGTCGCGCAAAGTGCCCACCATTTCGGCCGAGTTGGTACGGTCCGGGTCCAGGCCCAGCATCATCGCGATAGCGTACCAGGAGCGGAAGGCGCCAGCGAAGACTCTGCTCGGCGCGGGCGGCTTGTAGTCGACAATATTCTCGAAAAGCAAAGCCGGAGAGGCGTCACCGTAGACATCCCATGTTCGGCGCAGTATGGTGCCAAGTTCACAGTCCCAGTCTACCTCCTTCTGGACTCGGGCGAGCAACCCCACCGAGTCCAGCTCGATGATCCATTCCCTGAGATCGCGGTAGGCGACCTTGGACACTTCGAAGCCTCCTCAGGCCAATGCGTTTAGCCTTTTCTTATTACTAACCAGATGCCATGGCGGCGGTCGATCACGGTCCGTTCTTTCAAACCGGCGAACTCCAGTATGGCTTCTATCTCAGCGTCGGAGAGGACTTTCTTGGAGAGGCGGCGGTTCAACTCGCGCGATCGTTCGAGGATGCCCTCGATTAACTCGTCTGGAGTGTCTGCGCCAAAACCTCCTCCGGCCATGACTAGCCCTGCTGGCCTAACCACGCGATGGAACTCTCGCAGCATCTCTGGCACCTTTTGCCAGAAAAAGAGAGCCCCCCGGCAGACGACTAGGTCAACGGACCCGTCGGGGAAGGGCAGGCTGAACTTATCCAGGGTGCGGACGTCGATCCGGTCGGAGACTGAAGACTCAGCCACCACTTCGCGCATGTACTGGTTGGTTTCGGCCCGGTCGTCTCCTACGACGATGTCCAATTCAGGCAGCAGCTTAGCCAATTCAACAGAGATGCCGGGGCCATACGGCCCAACCTCGATGGCCAGACCTCGCTGGCGACCGTACTCTCTGGCAATCTGCCGGGCGACGTAGGGGTAGAGGTCTTTGAAGAGATCGTTAACTTCAATTATGTCCGCGATTTCCACAATCCGCTCCTAACCTAGTGGACTGTCAAAGTTGAAATTCAGAGTCGGCACGGAACTTGCATTTTGAGAAAGAAACTCCCTCAAGGAAAAGGTGAATATTACCAGAAATATTTCGTGAAGCTCACCGCCGAAGAACGATCGCACCTGGAAAAACTGGTTTGCGCTGGCAATGCCCCTGCCCGCAAATTGCGCCGCGCCAGAATCCTGCTCAAATCGGATTGCAGGGAGGGCGGTCTCCATTGGACGTATGAAGCCATTTGTGATGCCTTTGAGGTCAATTCGCTGACTGTCACGAATGGCCGCAAAGACTTTAGTTAAGGTGGCCTGGAACAGGCGCTCAATCGCAAGAAACCGAACCGGGAATACGAACACCGGTGGGACGGAAATGCCGAAGCCCATTTGATTTCCCCGGCCTCTTTCTACGCGACCTTCGCGCCAGAGGGAGCCAGGCGGCTGGCCGAGCGCTTTGAATTTCGTCACACTCCCAAAGACGATAGCGTACTTTCTGGCGGTACGCTATTTTCTTGAGTTTTCTGCAACCTTGAACTTTACGATTTTGCTGATTAATTCATAGGGCGTAGGTTCATCCAACGGAAATTGCACCGACCCTTTTGCGCTCTTATATGCTGATAGTTCTTCTTTGAACGCCTCAATTCCGGCTCCCGTTGGATAAAATCCAATGTGGTGCTTATGAGCGCCGAACCAGACCAGGCTGCCGTTAAGATAGAAAGCTGGCATTTGATAGCTTATTTTTTCCACGGCTTCTGGAGCGGATTCTTTGATCACCGCCCTGATCTTGACCAGAATACGCTGCACGTCTTCCGGAAACTGCGAAATGTATTCATCGATCGTGGTTGGATGACCTTTTTCCCCTTGCATGACGAATCCCTTTCCCTATTTTAGCTTGCCCGCTACCTTGAATTATAGAGTATTCCCATTATCATTCGCCATCCTCAACTTGCCTCAGCATTTGATCCGGGCGCTTTCCCTGAGATTCCTTTCGTGTGGCGGGGCTGATCCAACCTGGAAAATCGTCTTGTTGGCACGGTGGTCAGCTAGGTCCGCCTTCGCTGCAATCGGATTTGAGTAAGATCCTGGCCGGCGTAGGTTGCGGGCGGGGGCATTGCCAGCGCAAACCAGTTTTCCCAGGTGCGACTGGGTCGAGCGTAAGTACGGAAAGAGGGCAGTACTTTCAGCTTCTCTTTGCCGTTGACACTGAGCTAGAGGCAAGGGTCGAAGTACTTCTTTGACCCTTGCCTCCAGGATACCTAGTCTATCTGCTTAAAGCTTTTCTTAGGAGCGCCACAGACAGGACACTTGTCGGGGGCCTCTCCCCACACGGTGTTACCACACACCTGGCAGACGAAAATAGGTTGGTCGGTCAGAGCCTGACCTTTCTCAAGGCTGGTCAGAGCATTCTCGTAGAGGGTGTGGTGGATCTTCTCGACTTTGTTGGCCAGCGCAAAAGTATTGGCGGCCTCCTTGTTTCCTTCTTGTTCGGCTTCCGTGATAAACTGAGGATACATCTCGGTGAACTCATAGTGCTCACCGGAGACTGCAGCCTTGACGTTTTCTGGCGTTGATTTGACCCCTTTTAAGGCGTCAAGATGATTTCTAGCGTGAACCGTCTCGGCATCTGCCGCGGCCCTAAACAGCCGGGCGATAGCTTTGTGGCCCTCAGCGTCGGCCTTATTAGCGAAGAAAAGGTAGCGGCGGTTCGCCTGGCTTTCCCCAGCGAAAGCGGCTTTCAGGTTGTCCTCCGATTTGCTCACTTTGCACCTCCATTTGTGTTGTGGCTAATTCTCAGTATATTCCTTCCGGGTGAATTGTCAACGCCCAACCCTTTGACACCTTCGTGCGCGTAGTAGTAGAATGTGCTAGCAATCGACTTCCCGTCCCCGCCACGTTTCCCAAACGGTCGCGATGGTCGCTACCAATAAACCACAGGAGGTTAGGAAATGGCTTACTCTACGGTCCTGATTGAGAAGCAAGGTCGGGTTGGCTGGCTGATTCTGAACCGTCCCGAGGCGCGCAACGCGTTGAACAAGACTATGCTGGGGGAGATTCCCGCGGCCTTGAAAGAACTGGACAAGGACGCCGATGTCGGAGCGATCATTATACGTGGGGCCGGGGATAAGGCCTTTTGCGCCGGGGCCGATCTCAAGGAGTTGGTAGGCAAGTCGACCCTGGAACTTCGAGAACAGTTTGGCGGGGTGGCGGAGGTCATAGAGACTATGGCTGGATTAACCAAGCCCGTGATCGGCGCGGTTCGGGGCTACGCTCTCGCTGGCGGGATCGGCCTCGCCGCCGCTTGTGATATGGTCGTAGCCGCCGAGGACGCCAAGTTCGGGGCGCCGGAGGTTAAGATCGGCCTGTTCCCCATGACCATTATGCCGGTTCTCACGCGTTCCATGGGCCGCAAGAAAGCCTTCGAATTCCTAATGGTTGGTGAGATGGTTGATGCCGCGGAGGCAGAGCACATTGGCCTGGTGAACAAGGTTGTGCCAGTGGAGCAACTCGAGGAAGCGGCCCTGGACCTTGCCAACAAGATTGCCAGCAAGAGTCCTCTAGTGATTAGCATGGGTCGCCACGCCTTCTATAACGCTGGAGATATGGAGTACCTTAAGGCCGTGTGGGCATGCCGCGACCTGGTCGCCGTTCTCGCCTCGACAGAGGACTCTAATGAGGGAAGAGCCGCTTTTCTAGAGAAGAGGGAGCCGCAGTATAAGGGGCGATAGGGAGCTTCGTCAGGTTTAACGATCTGCAGCGGCGAACCTGGGTGACTAATCTGGCTTGTATCTCACGCCCGATAGGCTATCCATGGCGGTAGGGTTCGGGGTGAGGAAAGACCGTAGCGGCGAAGCATCAGTATGTGCTGGGGCGGGTCTGCCCTTGCAGATTCTGACCAAATCGTTTCTTGACCGAAGGATACGGGAATAGCTATCATTCCCGCACGGCGATGGGGCTCGCCTGTAAGACGCGCCTGCGCTGATGGCTCCTACCAGAATGGTAGGAGCCATCCTTCCATATGAAGCACTTTCAGGAGAACGTATTGAACGCTTTGCTGCTCAGCGTGGGTGGTTCGCTGGGCGCCATCACGCGCTACTACGTCGCTGGCTGGGTCATAGATTGGCTCGGCCCCAGTCCTATCGGAACTTTCTTCGTCAATATCTCGGGATCATTCATCCTGGGGCTGTTTATGACCCTCTCCGAGGAGCGCTTCCTCTGGCCGACGGAGTATCGCTTGCTGATTGCCATCGGTTTCTTGGGATCCTATACCACCTTCTCGACGTTGAGCTTCGAAACTATGAAATTGCTGGAAGTGGGAGACTTCTGGCGGGCTAGTCTGAACATCGGAGGGAGCCTGGCAGCGGGACTCACAGCCGTTTTCCTAGGCGCCGCCGCTGCACGCTTCGTTTAGGAGGCCGTAATGAAGATCGAAGGTCCAGGAAAGATTCTGAAGATCTACATTGGCGAGTCGGACCACTGGCACGGCCGGCCCTTGTATCAGGCGATCGTGGAGATGTTGAGGGGAGAGGGGCTGGCCGGAGCAACCGCGATAAGAGGGGTGGAAGGTTTTGGCGCCCACAGCCGGATCCACGCGGCGCACATACTGCGCCTCTCGGAGGATCTTCCTATACTGATTGAGGTAGTGGATCGTGCTGAAAGGATCGCCAAAGTGATGCCAAGGCTGGAAGAGATGGTCACCGAGGGTCTCATCTCTCTTGGCGACGTGGAAGTGATCAAATACACCCACGATGAGAGCGGCAGATAGAGCTTTGCGGAGTATTGGATAGACGGGAAAGTGTGAGAGAAGGATTGTCATTCTGACCGAAGTGATGAATCTCCTTTGATAGCTGGGAGACCCTTTGCCTTGCTCAGGGTGATAAGCACTAAGCAAGGTAGAGGAAGTTGACATGTTTTGAAGCCGTGTGCTATACTCCACCAAATTTCACTTGCGAGAGGCGACGACGGGAAGCAGTAGAGACCTCCTAACCCTCAGAGAGCCGGGGAAAGGTGCGAACCCGGTGGGAGTACGGTCTCGAACTCGTCCCCGAGCCACTGGGTCGAAAGGGGGGACCCGATTAGATTCATGTCGAGTTGCGCCCGTTAGAGCGCTCAGAAGAGAGCGTTGACCACTCCAGAAAGTAGCAGCATTTTGTGAGGCAGCGCTAATCAGGGTGGTACCACGGGAATAATCTCTCGTCCTTGGCGGACGAGAGTTTGTTTTTCAGGCGCCCGTCGGTTTGGAAGGAAAGGCCGCCGACATAGCTGGGTGGATCCAGCCAAGGGATGTCGGCGAAGGCGGTGAAGAAAGGCCAGAAGCATACAGATTCTGAGCTTTTTCGCCTTTGATCCCTTTTCGGCTCACGCGGGGGCCGAGTTCGATTAGGGGGTGAATTCCGGTGGCAAAGACAAAGGTGGCCGAGGCAGGCGATCTGGCTGCGGAACCAACGGACAAGGCGGCGGAGAAGAGCAGTGCGAACCGCGAAAACGGTGGGCACCGTGAGGTAATGCCCTTGCCTCATTCTCCGTTGGGCGACGCCCAGGGCAAGCGCTTCAATGGCTCGCAGATTCTTTGCGAATGTCTGTTGCGGGAAGGCGTAGACGTCATTTTTGGCATTCCGGGCGGTTCAACCACACCGCTTTATGACGTTCTCCTGGATTTTCCGATGCGGCATATTCTGGTGAGGCACGAACAGGCGGCCGCCCACGCCGCCGATGGCTATGCCAGGGCTACCGGCAGAGTAGGTGTCTGCCTGGCCACGTCTGGTCCAGGCGCCACCAATCTGGTAACCGGCATCGCGAACGCCTACCTTGACAGTGTACCCCTTGTGGCGCTGACCGGCCAGGTGGGTACGCGGTTTATCGGCAAGGATAGCTTCCAGGAGGTCGATATTACCGGCTGCACCGTGCCCGTGACGAAGCACAATTACCTGGTCGAGCGAGTGGAAGACATACCTCGGGCGATACGGGAGGCCTTCTACCTGGCGAGCACCGGCCGGCCGGGCCCTGTTCTGGTCGATTTTCCACGGGACATTCTCGCCGGAGAGGGCGTCTTCAATTATTCAGCCTCGATTCACCTTCCTGGCTACCGGCCCACGATGCACGGCAATACTCGACAGATTCGGCAGGCGGCGAAGCTAATCAACGAAGCGCGGAAGCCTGTTATTGTCGCTGGGCACGGCGTGATTATCTCTGGAGCTTATGCGGAACTGCGGGAGTTGGCCGAGAAAGCGAAGCTCCCGGTCATAACCACCTTGTTGGGACTAAGCTGCTTTCCCGAATCTCACGAATTGTCGTTGGGGATGGCGGGAATGCACGGCATGGCCCACGCCAACATGGCGTTGAACCATACCGACCTGGTAATTGCCGTGGGGATGCGCTTCGACGACCGCGTCACGGGCAAGGCCTCGACTTTTGCCCCGCACGCCCAGATTATTCACATCGACATCGATCCGGCCGAGATAGGTAAGAACTGCCGGGTGAACGTTCCTGTGGTGGGGGATGTTAAGAACGTCCTGACTGTATTGAATAACGAAGTGCAGGAAGTAGAGCCCGCTCATCGAGATGAATGGCTGCGGCAACTGGACAAGTGGCGCATCAATCACCCCTCCACCTTGATTCGTGAGACCGATAGCCTTCTGCCTCAGTATGTCATCCGGCAGATGTACGAGATCCTGGGAAACGATATCATACTGGTGACCGACGTAGGGCAGAACCAGATGTGGTCGGCGTTGCACTTCTGCTACGACAAACCCAACAGCGTGATTACCTCCGGTGGCCTGGGAACGATGGGGTTTGCCCTCCCCGCGGCGATGGGAGCGAAGGTTGGTCGACCGAACAAAGAGGTCTGGGTAATCTGCGGCGACGGTGGATTCCAGATGAACCTGCAGGAACTGGCCACCCTGGTGCAGGACGACATCGTGGTAAAGGTGGCCATTTTGAACAACGGATTCCTGGGGATGGTTCGCCAGTGGCAGGACCTTTTCCACCGGCGGCGCTACTCTGGCACCCGGCTCAGCGGGCCGGACTTTGTCAAAATTGCCGAGGCCTACGGCGTGGCCGGCTTCAAGGTCACAGAAAAATCTGAGGTGGGCAAAATACTGCGCCTGGCGCACGAATTGGACGGTCCAGCGCTCATCGACTTCGTGGTCGAACCAGAAGAGAACGTTTTCCCTATGGTGCCGCCTGCTGGCTCTCTCGCCGACGTTATGGAAGACCCCAGGAGGTAAGAGCAAATGGCAACAGGAACCAAGACGACGCACATCGTGGTCGCGCTCATGGAGGATCATCCGGGGGTCCTGAATAAGGTGGCCAGTCTTTTCCGGCGTCGAGGCTTCAATATCGAAAGCTTAACCGTCGGACACACGGAGACGCCTGGCATCTCTCGCATGACTATAGTTGTCGATGGACGAACGACGATGATAGAGCAGGTGGTGAAACAACTTTACAAGGTCATCGACATCCTGAAGGTTAGCGACGTCACCGAGGAGAAGACGGTCATCAGAGAACTAGCGCTCATCAAGGTAACCGCCACCACTTCAACCCGTGGAGAAATCATGCAGATTGCCGACATCTACCGGGCCAAGGTCGTCGACGTGGCCACGGATTCTCTGATAATTGAGGTGACGGGACCGGACGAGAAGATTGATTCTCTGGTAGACCTGCTTCGCCGCTTCGGGATCAAAGAGATCGTCCGGACTGGCCGGGTGGCCATGGTGCGAGGTGCCTCCATTGCGGTCCGTCCTGTATTATAGAGAGAATCGAGCAAGAAACTGGCGCGGCGGTGAGCCAGAATTCGCGCCAGGCCGGGCCATTTGGGTAGCAGCAGTCTAGCAATCATAAAATAAAGGAG
>JAMDCE010000673.1:1374-2516 GCA_023489135.1 Chloroflexota bacterium | reverse complement strand
ACGATTGCTGATGATTTCCGCCGCTGTCTTGCCGGTGATCGCCCAATGGAGTTTGTTTTGAACAGTGCCGAAGAAGGTCCGAGTAATATCTGCCATCGCATCGTAATCGATACTGCATTGCTCATAGATATCGGTGATCTTGAGATAGAACCTTCTCTCACTGGCCCTTATTTCACGAATGCGTTCTAGCAGTTCATCAAAGTAGTCTTTGCCAAACCGTTGGCCTTGCTTGAGCCGCTCGTCATCCAGAACAAATCCCTTGATGATGAACTCCCGCAGCGTCTGGGTAGCCCAGATTCGGAACTGCGTCGCCTGCCGACTATTCACCCGGTATCCCACCGAGATGATGGCATCCAAACTATAGAAATCCACCTCCCTGGAGACAGAGCGGCCGCCCTCATCTTGAACTATTCGAATTTTTCGAACGGTTGCCGATTCCGCCAATTCCTCGGATTTGAATATTTCTTTGAGATGGTAGTTGATTGTGTGGACCTCGACACCAAACAGTTCTGCCATTCTGCGCTGGCTAAGCCAGAAGGTCTCGTCCTGGAAGAAGACCTCCACCTTGGTCGTACCATCTGGTGTCGAATAGAAGATGATTTCGCCTTCCTTGGGCTGCATCTCATCGCTCATTGGCTTGTCCTTATCTCGTATTGAAGCTGTGCAATAATGGACGGTTCTATTTATACGCTAAAACCGTCCCCTCTCTTCTTTGGAACCGGCTGCAATCTGGCCAATCCATCAAAGCCACCGTCAGCTTACTGGGATTATACTCCATGGCCTGATCAGCAGGCAAGTAACCAGTGAAAGGGTGTTCGCAGAAAGAACCATGATCGGATACGTTCACCTGACGAGCTTGTTCCTCATCACGCAGACTTACACGAGCGACGATGGTGCTGCTCTATCCTATCTCTCGCAAGAAGGCCGTTGCGTCGGCGTAACCCAGTCAGGAAAGAGAGCATGGGACTGTCCCTATTTATCGCATTTAGAACTGGTTGCAGCTAGGGCGGGCAAACGAGCACAACGAAATAAGAGACCAGCAAAGCCGGATCACGCGCGACAAAGCATATTTACGATGGGTTTGCATGCCGCTCGTCGGTGGTTATATGGAAGTGCCGATTGTTTGAGCGAGTGGTGTCTCT
>JAMDCE010000673.1:0-1364 GCA_023489135.1 Chloroflexota bacterium | reverse complement strand
GCCGGGGATACCTGTTCCCTCTCCCCGCTGGGAGAGCAACTGTGTTATTAGTCAAGTGTATGTTTATTAGTACTAATATGTAGCGGCATACAATAGGCTGGTAGCTCGTATGGTTTTAGCGTGAAGTTGGCTTGAATCGTGTACGTTCACCTTCATCCTGACGAATTAGTTGTTCAACTTTGCGTTTATCAGATTTCTGCTGTCTTAGTAGGTATCACCCGCCAAGGCGTCTTTGTCTTGGCCATTGCGTTCAGTATGGTGAGAAGCTTATGCATACATGCTGTCAGGGCCACTTTGGGAGGTTTACCCGCTTTGCAAAGGCGTTGGTAGAATGCTTTGATGGCCGGATTACTACGAGTGGCCGAAAGAGCTGCCAAGTACAGCACAGTTCGTACTTGTGCTCTGCCTCCCCAAATTGCACGCTTACCACGTTTCTTGCCGCTGTCACAATTCAGAGGGGCTACTCCCACCAACGCTGCAATCTTCTTGTGGTTGAGGGTCCCCAGCTCCGGGAGTCCGCTCAGGAGCGTCATAGAGGTCACTGGGCCAACTCCCTTCACACTCTGGTACAGTTTGTCCTTCTCTCGCCAAACTGGGCTCTGGCGAATTTCTTTGGCGAGGTCTTGGTCCAAGTCACTCAGTTCTTTTTGCAGCCACTCTATGTGCGTCTCAATTCTCTTTCGCACTGGCCCACGCGTGCTTCCCAGACGGTTTCGCTCAGCGGTAAGCATTTCGATTACCTGCCGGCGACGTGTGAGCAGGGCGGTAACGACACGCGCCTGCTCATCAGGCAAAGTGCGGGGCTCCGGGCGAACTGCCTCACCAAAATGCGCCAAGACTTGGGCGTCAATCTTGTCAGTCTTCGCCAGTTTGCCCATTGCTTTAGCAAAGTCGCGCACCTGGCGAGGATTGACCACTGCTACACCCATCCTTGCAAGGGACAAAGCAATGGCAACGGGCTCTTGAAGCCCACCGGTTGCTTCCAGGACGATGAGAGTTGGCTTCAGACCTTTCAGTCTGGCAACCAATTTGGTGATCCCAGCCTCGTCGTTAGTAGTTGTCCACCCCTCACCGGTAGGGCGAACAGCAACATCGAGATTGGCCTTGGAGACGTCAATGCCAACGAACAAGTTTGTTGATTCCATAGGTTCTCTCACACTGACCCTTCCTTGCAGGATACGGGCTTGGTTAGCCCAGGCAACTGTACGGGTTTGTTTGTGCCAGGGGCGGCGACCCAAGCTCTCCCACGGTCTACCAAGACCTGAGGGTTATCGGTCTGCCGCCCCTCCCCTCCCCACCGTCTGCTCGTGCATACGATACATGTTCTAGATCGAATATACAAGGGTAAGGGTGAGGGCCCTGCA
>JAMDCE010000139.1 GCA_023489135.1 Chloroflexota bacterium | reverse complement strand
TGAAGGAATTAGCCATCTGGCCGACCTCGTCGTTGGACCTGACGTCGATCCGCTGATCAAGATTACCCTCAGCTATGCCCTCGGCAGCCCTGGCCATCTGGCTCACAGCACTTGATATAGATCGCGATAAGTATAGGGCTATGGCGAGGCCGAGAATAGTTGCCAGAACAAGCAGACCGATCTGAATCATCCTGCTCTGATTGTAGACGCTCTCGGATGATTTCTCGTTCTCTGCGGCATCCCGCGCATTCACTTCGACCATCTTCTCCAGGGAGTCCTGTACCTGTGCTAGCTTCTGCCGTGCGCTGCCAGTGAACAGAGCCATCGCTTCCTTATCCTTGCCTTCACGCTTCAGTCTCAGAACGTTATCGCGTTCTGCCTTATACGCCGGCCAGGCTGCGTTGAATTTTGCTAGCAAGTCCTTATCCTCTTTGCTCAGGTCAGTCTTGCCGTATTTGTCTAGACGAGCGGACATCTCCTTGTCCAGCTCGGCTATTTTGGCTTCGGCCTCTGTCATCTTCGTCTTATCGTCGGCCTGGAGGTGTTCCAGGACGTTCACCCGCATCCTATGCAGACTGCTAGATGCCGCCCCCAAGTCCTCGACTGGCACTAACTGGTCTGCGTACATTGAGCCAATGAATCCATTGATAGTAGCCATGCTGCTGATGCCAATCCACCCCACCACACCCATCAGAATGAGCACAGCGGCAAATCCGCTAAGTAGTTTTGCAAAAACATTAAATTTCACGCCTACATCCCCTCCTGAAGAATATGTGGTCTACTCACATTGGCACGCACACAGGGTGCGATACGCATCCAGGGTGCCAGTGATAACCAGGATTGCTGTGTCGGAGCGTTACCCCACGCTCTTGAGAAGCAAAGCTGAATGGAGACAGAAGGATTGCGCGCCAAGTCGATTCTATTATCGACAACTTCGGCGAAATATTTAGGGCAAACCTGTAGGTAGTTTTCGGTGCAAAATGCCTCCCCGTAGGTGGCGGACGTCCCTGTCCGCCAGGGTGGGATGAGCACCCATGCCCATTTTGCACCAGAAACCAGGCAAATTGAGTCTTATGCCTTCACTCCAGCCTAAATCCCTTTTCTCTAAGAAGCCTCAAGCACGCGTCTACCACCTCAGGGTCGTAAAGGGTGCCGCTGTTGTGCGATATCTCCTGAAGAGCTATTTCGATCCCGAGGGCAGGTCGATAAGGTCGATGCGAAGCCATAGCTTCGACAACATCAGCTACACCCAAGATTCTTGCTTCCAAATGAGATTCTCGCCCCATCAGTCCTGATGGATACCCAGAACCGTCCATCCGTTCGTGATGTTGAAGGACGATTTCGGCGATGGGCCAGGGGAACTCTATGGTTTTCAGGATATCATAGCCGACCTGAGAGTGAGCCTTGATAAGGCCAAACTCTATGTCGCTTATTCTACCTGGCTTGCTGAGGATTTCGGCAGGGACGCATATCTTACCGATGTCATGAACAACTGTGGCCAGATAGGTTATGTCGACTTGCTCCCTGGAAAGCTGCATCTCCCTGGCGATCGCACACGCGAGGTTTGCCACTCGCCGCTGATGCCCGGCGGTGTATGGGTCTCTCATCTCGACCGTCAGGGCCATAGCTTGAATAGTCCCTTCCAGTGTCTTGCGCAGCTTTTCGAGGCTTTGCTTGAGGTTTTCCTCGGCTTGTTTCCAATTAGTGATATCCATGAAGTTCCCCAGAACGGCTCGTCGTCCCTGGTACTGAATGGGGGCAACTGTCTCCATTATCCACCTGGTCTGCCCTGACTTGCTGTACATTTGGAATTCGTAGGGGTTAGAGCGCTCGCCCTTCAACATGCTGATTGCGTTCTTCCGTACTGAGTCTCTGAAGTCAGGCGCGACAAGCTTCGTAGAGTCTGTGCCTAGCAGTTCTTCTTTTCTACGCCCCGTACATTCCTGGAACTGTGGGTTGGCGAATTGAAACTTTCCATCCTGAACGATGTAGATTCCGATCGGAGAGCTATTGGACAGGGTTCTAAACAACTCTTCGGCCTGCTTGCGTTCAGTAATGTCAGCCACTAGAGATACTATGCCGCTGACCTGTCCTGTGGCACCGTACATAGGGACCGTCCAGATACTGATGTCGACAGGCGATCCGTCCCGCCTTTGTCGGCGTACTTCCACGCCGGCCAGCGACTTGCCTTGCCTACCCAGGTCGAGCAGTGCCTGGTGCTCGTCCTTTTGATCCTCGGAGACGATAGGAAGAGGTCGGCCAAGCACCTCGGATTCGGCCCAGCCGAATACGCGCTCTGCCGCCGGGTTCCACATCCTCACGTTCGCGTCGAGATCGAAGGCCAGGATGGGCAGCGGCGATGCCGCAACCAATGCTCTGAGGGTCTGGTCAGTATCCCGAAGCACATCTTTGTTTGGCCCGAGCTTCGTGATGCCTATCCCCATAAGCAAAATGTCTTCGAGCGTTCCATCTTGCAAGTAGCCGTTGGCAGAAGTCCAGGAGAGCGTTCTGAGGGAAC
>JAMDCE010000264.1 GCA_023489135.1 Chloroflexota bacterium | reverse complement strand
CAGCAGACCCAGAGCCCGCTCTGCCGCTGGAATCGGCAAGCTCCCCAGGCCGCAAGAGGGTGTGATCAGGCATTGATTCAAGAGCATCTCACGGGATACGCCCTTGCCAACGAGCGACTGCATCGCGTCCAACAGCTTCGCTATCAGACTCGGCACGTTCTCATTTTGCAGCAATAGAGCATCCGCAGGCACTATGCCCCAGGCCAGGATGCCGCCACGCTCCAGGAAACGCTTAACATCGTCGGGGTACAGCGCCAGGGTCTCTGCGTACCGATACGCATCGAAGCTGAGGATATCCAGCGACGTGGAGAGCACGACCGACCAATCGGTGTTGCCGCAACAATGTATTCCTTTCAGACAGCTCAGACCACCAAAAGCCTCTTCAAGGCCGCCGACGACCTGAGCCTCGCTTACAGAGAATAGGGCAGAGCCTAATGCGTGCAGGTATGGCTCGTCGAAAAAGACTATGGTCGTCTGGCCTACCTGGCCCAGAGCCTTTTCCATCGCCTTCGCCACCAGGCGCAAATGCTTCGAAACGGCATCGAAGGCAATATCGTCGTAGAGCAGTGGCTTAAGGTTCCCGTCAGTAACCTGCAGTCCCAGACTGATCGGTCCGGTGATCTGCCCCTTTGCGGCCAGTGGCCGGCGGCCAGAGGCTTCGAGCAGGGCCAGCATAGCGTGCAGCCCCGCCGCTCTTTCGAGACTGGGCAGGTACTTGTCGACGTTTTCCTCCACATAATCGAGGTAGAGTCTTTCCAGATTGCGCTGGAAGGCCTCTCCCAGGTCGACTTGAACCTTGCCTGCCACCGCCTCGGCGCCTGGCAATAGCTCAGTGTACTGAGCATACATATTCTCGAGCGGCGTTCTCTCCGGCAGTTGTGGCCAGGCAGGGATTTCGGGCGTGAATCGCAATAGCAGATCGCACGCCTCGCGCGCCGAGGTGTGTGGCATGCTGCCTATAGTTGTGGGTAGACAACGTCCGATAGATTTCATAGCTGATTCTGTTCTGAGACCTCCTTCGTTACGAACTGGTACGGCCCTCACCCTAACCCTCTCCCAGAGGGAGAGGGGATCGGGGACAAGCTCTCGCGCTATGGACTTGCCAGGGATCAGGTTGAGGCCCGAACAACCTTCGGCAGTCCGAACTCGTATGGAGACCTCACCACACCTTGCTCGGTTATAATCGCCGTCACGTAGCGATTGGGCGTCACGTCGAACGCGGGATGCGCAGCGGAGATTCCCTCTGGCGCTATCCGCTTGCCATTTATGTACAGCACTTCTCCTTCGCTGCGCTCCTCGATAGGTATCTCCTGGCCAGACTTCAGTGAAAGATCTACAGTAGAGGTCGGCGCGGCCACATAGAACGGAATGCCATTCTCTTTCGCAAGCACCGCGACTGTATAGGTGCCAATCTTGTTTGCCACGTCGCCGTTGGCCGCGATGCGATCGGCGCCAACAACCACCATGTCGATCCTGCCCCGACTCATAAAGTGCCCGGCCATGTTGTCAGTGATCAGGGTTGCCGGGATGCCGGCTTGTTCCATTTCCCAGGCGGTCAAGCGCGCCCCCTGGAGGAAAGGCCGGGTTTCGTCGACCAGCACGTGGATGCACTTGCCTTGCTCGTGAGCCGCGCGAATGACGCCCAATGCCGTGCCGTAGTCGACGGTAGCCAGCGCGCCGGCGTTGCAATGGGTCAGGATCGTATCGCCGTCGCGCACTAATTCCGCGCCGAACCCGCCGATACGCCTGTTGCGTTCCTCATCTTCCCTGGCCATTTCGCGCGCCTCTGAAAGTATGGCACGTCGCATTTCCGCCAGGTCCCCATCGACTGACTGGGCGACTGCGTTCATCCTCTGAAGCGCCCAGAAGAGGTTCACAGCCGTTGGCCGCGTCTGTCGCAGAGCCTCCGTGACTCCTGACAGTTCGGCCAGAAGCTCGCCTTTATCACTGGCCTTGCTTTGCAAGGCGCCCAGCGCGAAACCATAAGCCGCGGCAACGCCAATTGCTGGCGCGCCCCTGACAATCATGTTCCTGATGGCGTCGGCGACCTCCTGATACGTCCGACACTCCACGACGGCGAACTCCAGGGGCAGTCTGGTCTGATCTATCAGCTTAAGCGCACCATCTTCCCATTGCAGCGTTTTCAACGAGTCTCGCCTCTCTTCAGTGGCTCATAGCACAAAAAAAACTTCTCTCGGAGAGAGAAGTCACGCAAGCGACCTTCGTCTCTCATCTCTCAGAATGCTAAGCACTCTGTCGGAGTTGGCACCGTAACTGGAATACTGGACTCACTGCGCGCCGCTCGCGGCGCTACGTGAATCCAAGCTCCCAGATCGGTTGCCGGGCTTCACAGGGCCAGTCCCTCCACCTCTCTGGATAAGAGCGTGCCTGCTATTCACTTGTGACCGATTATAGCATATGGCGGAACGGCTTGCAATCTAATCTGAACAAAAGTACCATTCCGCGTTCAAGGTAGCTATCGATAAGCTAACGCAGCCATTCAATGGAATGCCAATCG
>JAMDCE010000115.1:1108-2526 GCA_023489135.1 Chloroflexota bacterium | reverse complement strand
CACAGCCGTCTGGTAAGGCACATCGCCGAAATCCACTTCATCAGCATCAATGGCGAGACGAGGTCCCCTGGTCGAGCTGGGATCTACCGGTTTTGCCTGAGATATGGATTTGACTTTGGCGAGAGGGACGGTCGGTACAGGAGCAGGCGGGGCTGGCGCTGTCTTGGATACGGTTGAGGGAGTAAGGGCCGGAGCCTTAGCTGGTCCTGAGCAGCCAAGTACCAGAGCAATCAGTAACGTAACGCCAATTCCCAGGGCAATTCTGGAAGCCCCCATGCCTGTATCCTTTCTACAGATCACCAATAGCTGATCTATCCCAGCACCGAATAGCAACCCATTGCCGGTTCCAGCGAGAGTTCTCGCAAAGGTTAACGCACTGCGATTAGCAAGAGATTAGAAGACAATTAGAATTCCCTGAGAGTATGATAGCCCATTATTACTACTTACACTCTCGCAGAATGGCCTAATCCTGATGGATCCAAACCTGGCAACGGGCCAGAAACCGAATGAAGACGCAGTTCCAAGTCAGTCAAAGCTCTTTCTTAGGTAATACTAAGGCTGCTTTAAGATGCCTTCAATATAATACTAATAATACTACTCAAAGAGAAACACTGAATGGCGGTTCCACAATGTTTGACGAAACTGGAGGTGCCGGTATGAGAATGGTGGATTACGAAAATGACTAATGAACTCAAGCTAGCAATATTCATCGCTTTAGCGTCGGTGACAGTTGTCATGGTTCTCTATGCTATATACGGTGGCGGAAATACAGTTTCCACTGCTCAGCAGAACACTCAGACGAAGGTGGACCCGGCAATCAGCAAGAGAATACAAGACTTGGAGAAGACCACCAAGACCGACCCTAAAGATGTCAGGGCGCTAACGGAACTGGGACAGCTATACCTCCAGATAAACGATGGCCGCAAAGCTCAGGTCGCTTTCCAGGCCGGGCTTGAGCTGGAGCCTAATAGCGTGGATCTCCACAACGGGCTAGGAATCGCCTACTGCTCGGTCAACAAGGTTGGAGAGGCCATGGCTGAATACCAGAAATCCATGGAGATCGACCCCAGTTCACCTGAAGCTTACTACTATCTGGGAGAAGCCCTGTCTCATAGGCAGCCTCCTGATATTCCCAAGGCCATCGAGTACTGGGAGAAGGTCATAAAGTTGGCGCCTGACTCCGAGATTGCTAGGCAATCTCAGGCGGACATCGACAAGAACATGAATGGGCTATCACAGAGTTCCGCAGCTCCGGCTCTCACTCCATCTTCATGAATAAGACGTGGAGGACGTATGGGATGCCGTGAGATTTGACTATTTCCTAGCCAGCAAGAACTGAACGCCCCTGTACGGGCCGCCAAGACAATCTCTCCCCCTCCGACGTTAGCCAGATCTGCGACTCTTCTCATAAATGGTTT
>JAMDCE010000115.1:0-1079 GCA_023489135.1 Chloroflexota bacterium | reverse complement strand
GGTAGAGGGGCAATTTCCCTTCCAAATTGGCCTTCATATTCTCCGTTCCATCAAATATGCTTCCGAGTCAAATAAGGGCTTCGGTGGTGATGGTTTGAGGCTTGCCGAAATCGGCCAGTATGAACCTTCCACCAGGCCTAAGCACTCTACGGATCTCTTCTATTGCTCGTTGTTTGACTCCTGTTGGCAGGTGATGAAAAATAAGGGTGCTGGTGACCAAGTCCACAGAGCAGGGACAAAACGGTAGTTCTTGTGCCTCTCCCTGGACTAAGCTACCATCTACCCCGGCTCGCCTGAATTTACCTTGGGCAACCTGCAGCGTCTTCCGGTCGGGATCCATCCCGACAAACTCCAAACGCGGATTTCGGCTGAGCATCTCGAGCAGTAGGGATCCGGTTCCACCGCCGACATCCAAGACAATCTCTCCCCCTCCGACGTTAGCCAGATCTGCGACTCTTCTCATAAATGGTTTACCAAATCCCAGGAGATCGTTCACTCTGTCGTAAAGAGGGGTCAGTAAATCGAAAGCTAATGCGGGGGTAAATCTTCGTCGCATGGCGTTGTCTGCGTCCTCCATAAAATCGATACTACGAGCTTTCTGGAAGAAGGAAGGCTTGCTTACCGATTTCCACCGGGCAACGTCTCGTGCACTCGTCAAGGGCAAGAATGTTGTCTTGTCCGCGATAGTGCTTCGGCCTCCTTACCGCTACTGAGTCACGAAAATCGACCTTAAGGACAAGATTGCCCCTGATTTCTCACTTACCGACATCAACGACCAAGTCTACACGCGAGACAGCCTTAGGGGCAAGACTGTGGTGCTGTTCTTCACAGAAGGTCTGATGTGTTTCCCTGCCTGCTGGAACCAGATTGTCGCCTTCGAGCGCGATGCGCGATTCAAAGATGGAGACACAATTGCCTTGTCCATAGTCGTTGACGCCAAGCAAGAATGGAAGGACGCAGCCAACAAGATGCCGGAGTTGGGCCAGGTGACGGTGCTCTTTGACCGTCTCGCTGCCGTCTCCACTAGATATGGAGTACTGAGAGCCAAGTCCAGCATGCATCCCGGTACGATGCCGTTG
>JAMDCE010000283.1 GCA_023489135.1 Chloroflexota bacterium | reverse complement strand
TGTGTTTGATCACGACGCTCTTCTCTGGCTAGGTACGTGCATTACCCCACTCGGTTCTGCGCGGGACGGCGCTCCCGCCGTCAGCCTTACCATCGAGCATCCCGAGAAGGGGCAACTGCAGATCGATGTACCCTTCGGCTCCATCAAAGTTGTCCCCCTCGAGATCGGACAGCGGGCCGCCCTTACGGTGCAGCCCACCAAGGAATTCAGAATTGGCTCCAGCGAGAAAGGCAAGCAGGTTAAGACGGCCACCGATCAGGAGGTGAAGGGAGGTCTCGTTGGCTTGATCGTCGACGCCCGAGGCCGCCCCATAGCTTTCCCCAGCGAGAAAGCCGAGCGCCAGGGAAAAGTCCGAGACTGGATGGCGAGCATCGGAGCTTTGCCCACCGACGGAGTGTGATTACGGTTCGGCTCCGTCATCGGTATCTATTCCAACTAATCGTTGCGGAGAGCACAGGCGAAGCACCTGCAGAAGTAGAGCCCGGTCTCAGAGGGCATCGGTTCCAACAAATTACCCCCGGCCCTCACAGACCGAACTGACCGGGATGAGTTGGTTGCTTTTCCGATCTCTTGTAAGGGCGAAGCACCCGCCAGGCTTCCGGGCCGAAGTCGTCTTAGCTTGGTGAAGCTTGGTACGAGGAATGGAACCATCCAGCTTGTGGCGGGCGTTTCGCCCCTACGGTTCTTTACTTACCCCAACACCTGTCGTGATGGATAGCCGCTGGAGCCAGAGATGCAAGCGGCGACAATTATTTTGGCGTTCGCGTGCGAGTCACCTAACGGCCCGTCTAAGCTGCGAGTCTCTTGAAGTTGGCCCAACTTCCGTCATTTTTTCGGGCCAACCCCGGCTTGGACCCATCTGTTCAGTCTGCCTTGGTTCCAGTTTGCACCTACAGATAGCAAAGCGACTCCTCGCTTTGCTATCTGTAGGTTATAGAGCCGCTCCTGAATGAGAGCTTGACATTTACTCAGGTAAAGTTATAATCCCGTTATCTTGAGTTGTAGACCTCACCGGCGAGGCTGTCCACCTATTTAACCGAGCGGCGACCGTCCCACCACCCAATCCGATAATGGAAGGAAGAAAAGCAATGTCGTCCAGAATCGCCAAGCACAGCTTCACCTTATTAGCCATCATTGTCCTAATCTCCACGGCGTTCCTGGTTGCATGCGGCGGCTCCGATCCGACTCCGACGCCGACCAAGGCCGCCAAGTCGGCCAAGGCCACGGCTACCCCTACAGAGGTCGCCGCGGCCAACGAAGACACCCCTGTGGCCGAAGGCACACCGACCAAGGGTGCCGCAGGCAAGAAAACACCGACAGCTAAGACGACGCCTCTGGCGAAGTCCACGCCGACCAAGACAAGCTCGAATGCGCCGGTCACCAAGATTCTCTCCGCGACAACATGTCGGGCCGTCGACAGCGAGAAGAAACCCATCGACCCCATCGCGACTTTCCACCCCAATGACACCATTTACGCTTCGGCGGAGTTGCAGAACTTCCCGAAGGGCGCCGAGGCCACCGGAAACTGGTACTTCGGCGACCAGTTCGTGGACGGCGCCACGGTCACCTCCAGCGATGATTACTCCACCGCTTGGGTCTCGTTCGATCTAACGCCGACAGAACCTTTCCCGGTAGGTGAGTACAGAATCGAGATTCTGTTGGGGGACACTTTGGCCAAAACGCTACTCTTCAACGTGGAGGACCAGCCCGGACAGGCTGAGCAAAAGGCCGGCCTGAAGACTTATAACAGTACGGGCCTCCGGTTCCAAATGGGCTATCCCAAGGACTGGACCACGAAAGAAGATGAGACGTCCGTGTCGTTCTCCTCTACAGAGCCCAACGTGGGACTCTTCGTCTACTCCGAGAAGGCCGGGCCCACCGACACCATAGAGGGGCTGAACGGTTCCTTCATCGACGCTGCTAAAGCCGATTATCCCGATCTCACTGTCCTGGGGAATCAATCTCTTGATTTCGCCGGAGAGAACTGGCTGGAGACGGATTTCTACTATACCGATGAAAGTGGCACCCAGCAGGCCTGGGTAGACATAGTAGCACTCCGCTCCGGAGTGGCCTACTTCGTCGTGCTGAGCGCTCCTTTGGCCACCTTCGAGCAGACACGCCAGGCCTCCTTCCTACCGATGTTGGAGAGCTTCAAGTTTACCTAGAATCCGAAACCATACAGCCCGTGTCCAACCGCATGATCATCCGCTTCTCAGGGGCGACCGGCCGGTCGCCCCTTTTCACAGGGTGTCGCCCGGGGGAATTCAGGCTCGCAAGAAGGGTCTGAGGGTACTGCAACTCATCTTGCGCCCTTCTCCGAACCCGTCTTTTAGCCCCCCGGTCTAAAGGGGAGGTGAGCGTTTTCGCCGCGGCGAAAACGCTCACCTCCCCTGATTAATGAAAAGTGGACGGGAGAGGCGTGGCGGCGCCTCTCCCGTCCACTTTTCACCTCCACATAGGAGGGCCAGCTCTTTTCGAGGAATCTAGAGAGAATTCAGAACAAGCGCGCTCTTTTGGACAATACTAGTATGAAAATAGACC
>JAMDCE010000543.1 GCA_023489135.1 Chloroflexota bacterium | reverse complement strand
GAAAACTCAACCGAACCTTGGGTACAGTTACTGGAGGAGGCTCTTCTTGCGGCCTAGCTATCAAGCAAATGACTTTTCTGCAATCCTGCGAACACTACCGGATATTTCAGGCAGTTGACAAGACTGAAAAGTAATGTTAGCCTAGGAATCGCCCAGCAGGCAGCATAGCCGGCCCCAACGCCGGCGGGCAGATGGCAAGCTTCAAACTCGCACGCCGGAACAAGAGAACAGATTGGGAGGATGTATGAGCCAGTTCTACCCCTATGGCTACAAAGGCTACCCCGTTGGCACAGAGTATCCGTGGACGTACCCCACGGCTTCCAAGGAGGAGGGCCACAGGAGATGGGAAGCTATTCGGAGGTCGATGGAGAAGCGCAACGTCGACTGTCTGATGGTGCCCGGACCTTTTGGATACATGAATCAGCTGGTCACTTTCCTGTATTACATATCGAATTACGTGCCATATGTTAGCAGAGGGACGTTCGTCGTGTTTCCTCGGGAGGGAGAGCCTCAGCTGGGGGTGAACGATTACCTGGGTCCGCAGTTCCGCCACATCGCGACGGAGTCCTCGTGGATCAAGGAAATCGTGAGCAGTTTCAGCCCGGCTCAGGACATGGTAAACAAGATCAAGCAGCTCAAGCTTGAGAAAGGCCGGATTGGCGTCGTGGGCTATAACATGGGGGCCTTCCCCGCGGCGCCGCTCGACGCCCTGCGTGCGGCCCTGCCTGAGGCCACCTTCGAGGACGGCACGGCGGCGCTCACCGACGCTATGGACGAGATCTCCCGGACCAGCGAAGAGGAGCTGGCCCTGGTGCGGAGGGCCTGCGAAATCCACGACCTGTCCTTCAATGCCGTGGCCGCGGCGATGAAGCCGGGGGTGATGGAGTGCGAGCTGTGGGCGGCGGCAGAGAAGGCTATCCTGGAGAACGGAGCGTTCTACGCCCATTTCATGATCTCGACCTCCGGCCCGGCCCCTACTTTCCTCAGGGCGCCGGCCTCGACGACCAGGCTCAATCCGGGCGACGTGGTGATGTTCGAGGTCAACGTCGTTTGCGGAGCCGTGGACCCACAGATCAGCTATGCCCTTTCACTCGGGCGGCCGAGGCGCGACGTCGAGGAGATGTTCAAGTTCTGCGAGGGGCTTTACGAGTACTCGCTGGTGGAGCTGGAGAAGAACCGGACCTTTATGGACATAGAGGTGGACCTGGTGAATCGCATCCACGCCGCCGGCTACGAGCCCGTGACACCTCAGATCCACCGCTACAACGCCTCGGGTGCCTTCCCGGCGGGGAGCCCACCGCAGCCGGGCGACTACTTCACGGTGCATCCCAACGTCGCCAACAAGGAGTACACCGCCAGCGGCAAGGTTGGGGACCCCGTTCGCATGACCAAAGCCGGGAAGATAGAAAGACTGCAGAAGACGCCGGCCAAGCTCAACATCATTGAGATCTAGGAGCCGCTCCATGCCGGCTAATCTCAAGAAGGTTATGTAAAAGAAATAGCACTTGTGCCAACAGAAATGGTTTCGGCGAAGTCTCCAATGAGTTGATTGAGTTGATCGACCTGCTGCTGGACGATTCCAAGCTGGCGAGACATCATCTGGCTATAGCCGTGAATGGAAGTGAGCGGCGTGCGCAGCTCGTGGCCAACCATGGTGATCAGATCATCCTTAGCTCGTGGGGCCTCGCGCTCACGGGTTATCTAGCGATAGTGCGATACAACGTACCTGCCCATATCGGACTTGACTGTTCGTCACCGTCTTAGCTATAATTCCTAGAGTTGGCGTTAGTTCGTCTGCCTAGACGACAATAGCCCTGCCGACGTAGCTCAGTGGTAGAGCAAGTGTTTCGTAAACACTAGGTCCGGGGTTCAAATCCCCGCGTCGGCTCCAATTTTACCACGCACAGCTAGCGCGCGGCGGGCCATCGCAAACGAAACAACTCCTTCTTCCTATAGTAACTCGCAATCGGTGGGATCGTTACAGATGGCTTACAGGGATCAGGTAGTGCACCTGGCGACCGGCTGCGCTACCGTCCAAACTACGACGCCTTCGCAAAGTGCTCAAAGCAGTACGGCTTCTTACCGTCCCTCTCGGTGCTTCGCAGGGTGGTGAAAATGCGGTTGCCAGCGCCCGTTCGGCTCATCATCGCGCTGGGATCCATCTCGGATCGTCCTCATCCAGCAGGCTCCGACAAGCAGGCGCTGAGGTACCTCGTCCCGAGAGGGTCCAGCGCATAGCGTCGTCAAACCACCACGCGAAGGTGCGGGACCTCTGCTTCCCGCTGATCCTTAGTGTGCTGGGGCATCGACGGTCCGATTGGCTGTCCGCTTTGCTTCGCCAGTTGACGAACGTCAAGCCGGAAAAAAGCATCCACCACTTGAGGGTCGAACTGCGTGCCGGAGCAGGCCAGGATTTCCTGCCGGGCGGCGTTGACCGTGAGGGGAGCACGGTAAGGGCGATGCGAGGTCATGGCATCAAATGAGTCCGCCACCGCGAATATCCTGGCTCCCAGGGGGATGGCCGGTCCACGCAAACCCTCGGGGTATCCCTGGCCGTCCCACCGTTCGTGGTGGTAGCGCACCACCGGCATCGAATCGCTGAGGAACTTGATGTGGCACAACATGCGATAACCCTTATCGGGGTGCTTCCGTATGGTCGACCACTGGGCGGGCGTCAGAGGCCCGTCCTTCCGCAGCACGGCATCGGGTACCCCTATCTTGCCCACGTCGTGCAGCAGCGCTCCATTGACAATTGCCGTGATTTCGACAGGCGGTAGACCAAACTCCTGTCCGATCAATCGCGCGTAATCGGCCACCCGCCGGCAATGACCTTCAGTTTCGGCGTCGCGGCTGTCCAGCGCCGCAGATAGCGCCGCGATCGTTGCGTCGTACGTCTCGCGCAGTTCCTTCAGCGTCTGAACCGCCTGGCATTGCGTGCTCGTGAGCTCGTCGTTGACGCGCTTGAGCTCCGACACGTTCTCAACCGTATGATCGATGTACTGCTTCATTGCGTAACGCAGCATCACCGGCGGCACGAAAAAGGAGATGAGGCCATATATCCCAATGGCGTGATAGGCCAGCGCGATGATGAGCGCCAGAAAGCCGAAGGCTGAATAATGCACCACCAGCCATTTGAAGCGCTCTTGCCAGATCCCCAGCGGGGACCGCTTCTCGCTGAGGCCCATGGCCAGGCACAGCAGCCCTATGTTGGACAAGTAAAAAGCCAGTCCGGCCACCATGGCCGGCACGGCCATCCAGACCAGGTCGGATTCCACAATCCAGTTGTCAAAACTCCGGTACACCAGAACGGAAGCCGTCCCGGAGAGGGTGAGCGATCCCAGATCGAATAGCGCGCGGTACAGCACGCCACGGCGAAGCGCGAACTGCGCCAGAGCCACCGCGGGCCCCAGCAACAGAACACCCGGCACCCCAAAAATCAAGCCGCCGGCGATAATCATGATCGCGCTGGTGGATACCTTGCCCCGGCCGTAGATGTCTATGGCCAGATTCTGGGAAACCACGGTCAATACCAGGAGCACTCCCAGATCCCACCAGGCGGTTATCCTCACCAAGGGCTGCTCAAGCACCCACAGCACCAGGCAGGAGCCCAAGACGGCCACCACCAGCGCAGCGATGGGCCAGGTGAGTCCGCTGGTCTGCGAGGTGCCAATGGACGCAACGTCCCCCTCCGCATCCGATTCAAGGTTCTCGGATACCTCACCTTCCACTGGATTCACAGGGCCATCCGTGCCATGGCCGGCTGCACAGGGTAAGCAAGAGACATCAAGTGCATCTGCCTGGCCATGCACCGGCTCGTTCCCCGCGCCAGGGGACACCACTTCGCGGGGCCGTGCCGATAGCCATTGGCTGGCCAGCGTCGATCGCAGGGCCTCGCTTTCAGGCGAGGCAACCCATACCTGGTTGCGGCCATTCAGCTTGGAGTAATACAGGGCCAGATCGGCCTGATGGAGCACTTCGTCTTGCTTCTGCCCGTGGTCTGGAAACGATGCGATACCGAAGCTGAGCGTTACGCGAATCGGCTGGACATTCGTCGGAACGACGAATCTGGCCTCTTCCACATCCCGACGCAACCGGTCGGCGATAATCCTGGCTTGGCCGGGATGCGTCTCGGGCAGAATCAAGGCAAACTCCTCGCCGCCGAAGCGAGCTGCTACATCGTATTCACGCATCCCGGCCAGTATGATTTCGGCCACGCCCTTAAGAACGATATCCCCGGCCAGGTGTCCATAGCTGTTGTTGATATTTCGTAGTAGGTCCAGGTCAGCCATCACGACCGTCATTGGACGCCCAAAACGCTTGGCCCGACTGTGCTCGGCCTCCAGCGCCTCTCGGAAATACTTGGCGTTGTACAGGCCGGTCTTGCTATCGGTTCTGGCCTGCTGGACCAGGTTAGGGGTATTGAGCGCCTTGTAGATCAGAAAGAGAGGGGCAGATCCCAGACTTATCAACCAGAGGTTGATCTGGGCCAGCAATGCCACCATTATTCCCGTGCACGAAAGCGTCAGATCGATCAGGACGTTATTGATCTCGAACAGGCCGGTTTGTCTCCACGTATGCCCGCGCGCCAGTCGCAGCGCCACGGCCAGCAGAGCGTGATTGAGAAGTACAAACAGGACCGCGGCTATGACCGCGGCAACCAGGACGTACGGGCCTGCCGATGCCAGGCGGAGATTCCCAAGAATTGCCAGGTCGACGTTCCCAAGAATCCAAAGGTAGGAGCCTTTGGCCAAGTACGCGTTAACCGTGAAGTTGGCGATGTTGAACAGTTGAATGGGCCAGGGGTATTTGATCTTGATCCACTCCGGGACGAAGGCCGATATGACGAGCAGGCACAGCGCACCGGCCGGGAGCAAAAGGACCCCCGCAAAAAGGAACACTACCGTCACATAGTAGGCCTGGTTCTTGGGAGTCTGAACGGGGTAGAGCTGAGCCAGTCCGGCGGCGACGACGAGCACGCCGAGGGTGAGCCATTGGGTGCCGATACTGGGCAGCTCGTTCAGGCTACCCAGGAAAACCACGCTCCCAACGCCGATCATCACCAGTATGTACGCCCTGGCCTGCGCGGATAGATCTTTCATTACCGGCTCTATCTTAGTTGGATAAAGATGGCTGGAAGCCTCGCATCGAAGGGAAGAGAAGACTTCCCCCAATACTTCTAATCCCCCACGGAGCTAGTTTAGTCAAAATCACTTAGCAGGCTCTTAGCAGGCGGTAATTTGCACCCGATTCCCCCCTTCACTAAGAGTTTGCTAATAGTACTTCTGTATCCTAATAGTACTACTGATTAGTAGTACTTTTTGCGCGGCGAGACTTGAAAACCGGGCACCTCGACCACCCACCACACGAGCGGTCGGGAAATCGGTCCGAACAAGAAAGGAGCATACTGGTGACGAGAAGACCAAAGGCAAGAACCAGTTCGTGGACCTCATTGAGAGCACTGGTGGCATTGTTGTTCGTTCTGTCGCTGACCATTGGCGTGATACCGGCGCAGACGGTCGACGCGGCCTCCGGTCCTCACAACGGCAAGATCCATCCGCAACTCGACAGAGAGATCGACAAGGACCCGAACGCGACGGTGCGTGTCATCGTCCAGGGGCGCAACCCGAGTGGTGGGCTGGGGGACAAAATCGCCAGGAAAGGGGGTAAGAACCAGAAACCCCTCGGGATCGCCAAAGCGGTCGCGGCCGAGATACCGGCCGCCAAATTGCGCGACCTAGCCAAAGATCCGGACGTCAACTACGTCTCGATCGACGCCAGGATGGTTCCCACCGAGTACTCCTCAGAATGGTGGTCTGAGTACGGGGGGGTCGATGCCCGCAGACTGGCCACTGATTATCCTCGCGCTGTTGGGGCCGACAAGGCGTGGACAACCCGGATCTCTGGCTCGGACAGCTACAACACCGGGGCCGGGGTCGGTGTGGCGGTGGTCGACAGCGGCGTGGGCGTCGGGCTCAAGGACTTCTCAAGGCGGGTTTCGAAGAGCATCGGGTTCAACGCCTCCAACACCAGGGTCGACGACGAGCAGGGCCACGGCACCCACGTTGCCGGTATCATAGCCGGGTCCGGGGCGGAATCGGAAGGCAGGTACATCGGCATCGCTCCCCGAGCTAAGCTGATCAACGTACGTGTGTCCGATAAGCAGGGCATGTCCTATATCAGCGACGTCATTAAAGGCCTCCAGTGGATAGGCCAGAACGCGTCAACCTACAACATCAGAGTCGTCAACCTCTCGCTGACCTCGATCGTGCCCGAGTCCTATCTTACCAGCCCACTCGATGCCGCCATCGAGCAGCTCTGGCTATCGGGCATAGTGGTGGTCGTCTCGGCCGGCAATAACGGACCTGATTCGATGCTCTACCCACCGGCCAACGACCCGTTCGTCATCACCGTGGGCGCCGCCGACACCGTAGGCACCGCCAGCACCACCGACGATGTGCTCCCCTTCTGGTCAGGCTATGGCACTACCCAGGACAGGTTCAGCAAGCCGGAGGTGGTAGCTCCCGGCCGACACATCGTCTCCGTGTTGGCATCTGATGACTCAACCCTGGCCAGGATGTTCCCGGATCGCGTTGTGGACGACCATTACCTGTGGCTCTCCGGAACCTCGATGTCTGCGGCCGTCGTCTCGGGCGTGGTCGCCCTGGCCGCTCAGGCCCATCCCAACTGGACGCCCGACCAGATCAAGGCCGCCGTCATGTCCACCGCTCGTCCTCTCCCTCTCGCCAAGCTTGGGACAGGTTCGGGGGAGATCGACGCCTACGCCCTGGCCACCAGGAGGGATGCCCCGGGTTACGCTAACTCTGGCATTCCCCTGAACCGCTACATTGCGCTGCTCTCGGGAGTCACTACGTACAACTCGGCTACCTGGAACTCCGCCACCTGGAACTCCGCGACTTGGAATTCAGCTACCTGGAACTCCGCTACCTGGAATTCCGCTACCTGGAACAGCGCCACTTGGAACAGCGCCACCTGGAACTCCGCCACCTGGAATTCCGCCACCTGGAATTCCGCCACCTGGAACAGCGCATATCCCGAGTAGGCCGGGGATCCGACAAGAGCTTCTGGCTCGTATCAATACCTCATCGCCGGAGGGCAGAAACGTCCAAAACGTTTCTGCCCTCCCCACTATTCGTGCCTTCCTGCAACTTCTCGACGTATTCCCTTCGTTGCACCTTTGACTGGACCGCTGTAGTATAATAGGCGAAACGGGCGACGGTGCCCTGTCTCTCCACGTCGAGATCCCATTCGCGCAATTTTCCTTTGGAAACCCCTGCGAAAACCTCCGTGGACCCGGTATCAGCCGAGTTGTGTTGCGGAATCAATTCTGGAGAGGAGAGTGATGATGGCAAGGCAGACCCACAGGGAAGTGATCGAGGGCTGGCATCCGTATACCGAGGAGGAGTGCTCCCGGTACACCGCTAAGGGGCTATGGAAGAACGTAACCTCCTGCGATCTCCTGGATCGCAACGCCTACCTGTATCCCAACAAGCTGGCCTTTGCGGAATGGCTCACCGAAGAAACGTGGTTGGGAATGCAGCAGAAATCCCACCGACTGGCCCTTCACCTCACGCGGCTGGGTATTGGCTACGGGGATTTCGTCGTCCTCGATCTTATGAACACGGTGGAGGCCTTCTATCTGTTCTTCGGCTTGAACCGCATCGGAGCCATTCCCGTGATGTGCCTGCCGCGCCACCGGCGGGCCGAGATCAGCCACGAGGCCAGGCTCCACCGAGTCAAGGGCGTGGTGATGCCGGTCGGGGAAAAGTTCGATTACACCGGCATGGTCGACGAGTTCAGGGACGAGATCCCGCACGCCCGCGTCTTCCTGACAGTGGGCGGAGAGGCACCCGAGCGCTGGATGGCCCTCGAAGAGCTCCTAAGCCAGGAGATCGAAAAGGAACACCCATCCGATTATCTCGACCAGCTCAAGCCGGTCCCCGACGACATCATGTGCCAGCATCTGTCCGGCGGCACAACCGGAATTCCCAAAGGCATACCGAGAACCTACAACGATCAGATCTGCCAGTGGGACCACTTCGGACGGGCCATCGGATACACCGACGAGTCGGTTCCGCTGGTGGCGGTGCCGGTGCTGCACAACGCCGCCATGACCGTGCTCTACGGCCCTGGGATTTATCGAGGGCTCACCCACATCCTCTGCAAGACGCCCACTCCCGAGCACATGTTCAGGTTGGTCGAGCGCTACCGGGCCACCCACGTCCTGTTGATCCCTATCCAAATGACGTATTGGATAGACGCCAAAGGAAAGATGAAGGACTACGACCTCAGCTCGCTGAAGACCATGATGGGCGCGGCGGAAAAGGTCAAACCCGAGCTCGTCCAATGGTTCGTCGACGAGCGTGGCCTGCAGTTTGTCAACATCTTCGGCATGTCGGAGGGCCCGATCATCTGCACCCGCTGGGATAACCCCAAGGAAGTGCACATGTATACAGTGGGACGGCCGATAGTAGCCGATCCCGATGCCCAGTTCAGACTGGTCGACGACGAAGGCAAAGACGTCGAGCGCGGCCAGATCGGGGAGATGATCAGCAGAGGGCCGCTCACGTTCAAGGGCTACTTCCGGGTTCCGGAGGAGAACAAGAAAGCGTTCGACGAGCAGGGTTTTATGCATTCGGGAGACCTCATGTCCCAGCGAGAGGACGGAAGGTACGTCGTCGAGGGTCGAAAAAAGGACATGATCAAGCGAGCCGGCGAGAACGTCTATCCGGCCGCGGTCGAGGACAAGATAGTTTCAAACGAGAAAGTGGCTTTCGCCGCCGTGGTCGGGATGCCCGACGCGAGATTGGGCGAGAAGCTCTGCGCCTTCGTCCAGCCGGCCAAAGGCCAGTCGGTCACGTTCCAAGACGTGCTGAATCACTTGAAAGGGCTGGGGGTGGCCATCTTTGAGCTGCCCGAGCGGTTCGAGCTCGTCGACGGCTGGCCACTGACCCCGGTAAACAAGATAAACAAGCTACTCCTGCGCGCCTACATCACCGCCAGGGCGGTGCAAGAGGGCGCCATCACGAAAGAGCAAGGCGACGCGTATCTCAAGCGCGACAAGCTAACCACCGACGACGTGATCGAGGGAAGGGTCAAGATAGATTTCAGCGGCACGCCGGGGTGATTATTAGCGCATCGTGCGCCCATACCAAATATGGATGTCTCAAGCCGCTCCGGTACCCGCCGTCGCGCCGAGACTCTTGGAAGTAATAATATATCCACGTTCGATCTGCAGACCGAACAAGTTGCTCTGTGAAATCTCCACCACACTCTGTTCGGCAGGAATGGCCTTGTGAATGGCTTCCAGGCCCGGATTCTCCTGTTCAATTATGACTATTCGAGAAATGGTCAGTAGTTCCTGAAGCGTGAGAAGGGAGCGAAGCTCGCCGGACAAATAGTCCATAGACTTCTTGATATCTTTTTCAAGCCAGGGCGCCGAAACGACTAGATCCCATCTATCTGGTGCCTCTTCACGCAATAAGAGAGCAAATAAGGAGAATGGGCCTTTCCTCGATGATATCTCTCCCTCGAGCCGTCTTAGTTTCTCCACAACTCGTTTCATATGTTCTCCAATAAGACCTTTGCAGAGTCGATCATAAGCTCGGCAGTTTCTCGCGTCACGCTGCCGACGGGCATATACCATGCTTCCGGATCCCACGCCGTCACTGTAGACCATTCGGCAAGCCATTGAGACTTGATCAGAGTCTCTATCCCTGCCAGACTGAGCAGCACCTCGAGATTGTGTGTTCTAAAACTCTGAAAGTTCTGGAATTCCTTGCCCGTTGAGGGGTAGCCTACCCAGCTTAGAGTCTTGCAGCTTCTACTTTTCGGCGCTATCTCAACTGCATAGCCGCAGGGATGCGCGGCACCATCGCACATCTCAGATCGTAACAGAATCTCAGAATCAAGCAATCTGGCCTCGGCCACGTTTTCGAGATCTGATACAGTCAACATAAGCTTGATTACTTGCCCTATTTATGCACACACTCGCCGCTAGACGGGTTTCCCGACTGGCTCACGTTGTTGATGGTGCCTGTGATGATTACATCATACAAGAGGTGAGCCTAGTCGTCAGAGTAGCCAACTCCCTCGCCCCTTCGGGGCGAGGGCAGGGGTGAGAGGCGATCCCGGACCCGACGGGACCAATTTGTCGAGCAAACTCTCCCCATCAGCAAACACAACCTAGGGTGAACTACTCGACCGGGATGCCCACAACTTCAGCAAAGCGACTGCGGAACTCGTCCCAATCCGGTCCTTGTCTCCCAAGCACCTGCGCCACGTCAAACCACGAATTCGTTGTGGGGGATTCACGCTGAAGCTTGTGCACATCGATTCCCTTCTTGGCAATAATCGTCCAGAAGTCGCGATAGCCCTGGCTCTTTGCTTTTTGGTGTGATTTCTCTGCCTCGCCGGCCCGGTTATGCGCGTTGCTCTTATCTGTTCCTCCCTTGATCTCGACCGCCACCTTTTTTCTCCATTGGCCGCCGAACTCCTCCTCTATGCTCACGTCAGGGTCTTGTGACATAGAGATGAGCACGTTACGCCCTGACGCGTTTCGCACAGTTAGTCTCAATTCCTCACGCTTAGTTGTGTGGTTCTTCACAATCTCGCTAAGGACAAGGAATATGTCAACGATCGCCTGTTTGCCTATGCGTACATTGTTCGCACCCTGAAACTGCTGCCCAAGGGTCAACAAGGGAAGCTCAGCCACGTCGCGTGAAGTAAGTTGGGGAGAGACCTGACGGACGAGATCGGCCAACGCTAGGCTCATAGCCAGGCAAAAATCGGGCAAGCGCTCCCGTTGACTAGCAGTTAGGATGCCTCTGGTCTCCATGCCCTTGAAACACCCCATCCCCGTGCTCCCCTGGTAAAAGGACTTCTGCGGCACACCTAACAACAAACGGTAGTAACCGACAAGGGTTGGTGTAGCTTCAAGGACTGCAGGAGCAGGGAAGACGTGTTCGTCTCGCACGCCTGCTTTGGCAAGAATCTGTTGAGCATCACAGGGCACAAATGCGGCAAGCTGTCCCTTAAGCACGTTGGGATCAACGCTCCCGAGCGTGTCCCTCAGCGCATCTGAGAGCCAAGTCTTGCGCGCCGCAACAAGGAGTTGATGGAACGCCACCTGCCGCGATGCGTCCGGGGCGGTGATGCTTTTCATTGCATCGCCCTTACCCATAGGTCACACTGCCATTAAGCCGTCGTTCGGTTATCCTCACGTAGCCCGGATTCAACTCAATCCCTGCGAAGCGACGACCCATCTTCAGCGCCACGAATCCCGTCGTACCTGATCCAAGAAACGGGTCGAGGACGAGGTCGCCGGGTTTGCTGCCCAGCTCAATGCAAGGAGACACAAGGTCAGGAGGAAAGACCGCGAAATGGGCCTCCTTGCATGGTTGAGTGGGAATTTCCCACACGCTACGCAAGTTGCGGCCGTTCGGGCCGCGGAAAGACTGGTTATTGTACAAATATCGCTCGCTCTTGGAGAGCAGAAACACCAGTTCATGGCTTCTAGTCGGACGATCCTTCACGCTTTCTGGCTGGCAGTTCGGTTTGTGCCATACAATATCCGAACGCAGGAACCAACCAGATGCCTGCAATGCGAATGCCAGTTTCCAAGGGACACCGACAAGATCCTTGGGTTTCAAGCCATCGGGGGTCGGGGGCCGCGTGTCCATCGCGCGCGCTGGGTTCTTCTTGTCAGGTGCTCGCCACGTACGGCCTCCCGAAGTGTACCCGTCACCAATATTGAGCCAGAGCGTTCCGTCGTCGCGCAAGACGCGGCGTACTTCCTCGAACACCTGCACCAAGCTTTGGATATAGTCGCCCAGTGAGTCCTCGAGCCCGATCTGGCCCTGGATGCCATAATTGCGAAGAGACCAGTATGGGGGAGACGTGACACAAGTCTGAAACTTTCCGGCAGGCATCTGCGCCAGCACCCTTCTGCAGTCGCCGATCACCACTAATGAATCCGAAGCTTCGTCCTTCAAGAAGCCGCCGAGGGCGGCTAACATATCTTTTTCGGAAACGATGTGAACACCTGCTTCGTAGCCGGGAAGGGTCGGCTGAACCATCATTTCAAGACCATCGGCCATAGCACCCTCTCGTAGGAGACCAGCACTTCGAAAAGGGGGAAACACGCTCCAGAACTTCTAACTGCCCGCAACAGAGTACCATCACTTTACTTACTGTCGATAGTGTATTCAACCCAGGCCATCACGTCAAGTTCTCCATATTGCGCCACCTCGGGCGCTTGTTCCCTGCAGTTCCCGATTTGGAAGATGCCACGGACCAAGAGTCATCGCCAAAGGTGGGGGACATGACTTCTAGTATGATATCTGAGGGGCAAAACATCCGAAACCATGAACAATTCGGTCCAAGAAGCGTTGCCGGGGAAGAGACCTGGCCCGGACTTCGAGTGAGGCGCACAGAGCAAGATGCGCGACAATGTGAATGTCCGCGTATTCGTCCGTGACCTGAGCTGGGCCTACCCCAGCACCTTCCTCACCGCCGCCAGGGTCAGATCGATGTCCCCGGCCTCGATGCCGTAATGCGTGACCATCCGAATCTTACGGCCGCCGAAGGATGAGACGCGCACGCCTTCCTGGCGCAAGGAAGCGATGAACTGCTCGGCGCCGAGGTGCTCGGCGATCATATCGAAGACTACTATGTTGGTCTGAACCCTGGCCGGGTCGATCGCGATCCCCGCGATAGACGCCAGGCCATAGGCCAGCCGGCGGGCGTTTTCGTGATCCTCGGTCAGACGGCCGATCATCTTTTCCAGGGCAACGATTCCGGCGGCCGCTATTATTCCGGCCTGGCGCATGCCACCCCCGGCCATCTTGCGAATCTTGCGGGCGCGATTCACGAAATCGGCGCTGCCGCACACCAAAGAACCCACCGGCGCGCTTAAGCCCTTGGAGAGGCAAAAGGACACGGAGTCTACCGGCGCCACGATCTTCCGTGCTTCGATACCCAGGTAAGCGGCAGCGTTGAATATTCGGGCCCCGTCCAGGTGGACCGGCACGCCGCGGGAGTGCGCGATCTGGCAAACCTGCCCGATGTACTCCGGCGTGAGAACGGCTCCTCCGCAGCGATTGTGAGTGTTCTCCAGACAGACCAGCCCGGTCCTGGGATTGTGAAGCCCCGGAGGACGGATGGCATGCTCGATGAGCGAGGGATCGATCATGCCACCGCCGTTGGTCAGCGCGCGCATCTGGAGGCTGCCAAAAGTGGCCGCCGAGGCCGCTTCGAACAACAGGATGTGAGACTCGTCCCCCAGAATGACCTCATCCCCGCGCTGCGTGTGCGCCAGGACGCTCGCCAGATTGGCCTGGCTCCCGCTGGTCACCAGAACCGCCGCCTCCTTGCCCACCAACTCGGCGGCCATCTTCTCCAAACGATTGACCGTCGGGTCCTCCCCGTAGACGTCGTCGCCCAGCTCCGCCCAGTAAATCGCCTCGCGCATTTCTTGGGTCGGAAGGGTAACCGTGTCGCTTCGAAGGTCGACTGTTTTCATGCCTACTTGCAAACCCCCAGTTTAGTCACCGCCAGTTCAACCCGGCTCGAATCCACCCCTCCAGCCCCAAGAACCAACCCCGGAGGATAGTACCACTTGTTTGCCCGTAGGGTCAACCCCAGACGTTAGCCCCCAATCCGTGAATTCATGCTCCCAGGCTTCACCTAGCGGGTGAAGATAAGTTTTCTACCTTATAGCTGACATTAGGTCGACCGATGGACTGGTGGTATGGTATGATATGGGCACCGAGGAGGTGC
>JAMDCE010000323.1 GCA_023489135.1 Chloroflexota bacterium | reverse complement strand
AAATGAACTGGATGTTGACGCAGTCGAGGTGTCCCTCGCTCGGCCTGAGAACTTCGGGAAACACTTCAGCATTCGTGACGTGATGCATTATAAGCTGTTGCGGATGCTCTTGCGCAAGCCAATAGTGGTTCGCGGTGAGCGCAGCATCAGGCCGGAGGATATCTCCATCTTGTGCGATATCGGCGTCGAAGGCCTCGTGATCGACGGTACCGTTACTGGCGGAGATTCCAAGGCGATCAAGGATGCAACTCTGGCTTACCACGAAGCGATCGCTAGGTTAGGGCCCAGGGTACGGAAGAAGCGTGGCGAGGTGGCTCCAGTTTTGCCACAGGTGAAGTCAGGTATGAGCCCGTCAGCAGCGGAACCAGATGACGAGCCTGACGACCTGTAAGCGGTAGACCTGAAGGGATTTCAGGCTGCCCGCAGATGGACTGATCGGGTTTGCGAGAATCCAGACGTACGCGCCTACAAGTAACAACAGAGGACGGTTTGCGGCGCATCACGCTCGCGCTCACGGGCGACGTGATGCTGGGCCGCCTGATGAACGATATCATCCACGCCTACGGGCCCAGTTACCCGTGGGGCAATACGCTTCCTCTCCTGAGCGGTGCGGATCTGAGTCTTATTAACTTGGAGTGCGTCATCGCCACCGACGGACGCCCTTGGACCCGAACGCCCAAAACCTTCTTCTTCCGCGCCGACCCTATTGCGGTCGATGTCCTCAACGTGGCTGAGATAGACTGTGTCTCTCTGGCCAACAACCACTCCTTGGATTATCAAGAGGACGCAATGCTGGAGATGATTGGTATTCTGGAAGCAAACGGCATCGCCCACGCCGGCGCGGGAAGAAATATCCTTGAAGCGATGCGGCCGTCATTTATCGAGGCCAAAGGCATCAAATTGGGAGCAATCTCGCTAACCGACAATGAGCCGGCGTGGGAGGCTACGGAAAAAACGCCAGGTGTTAACTATGTGGTGATAACGACGCGTGGCCAATATTTTCAACGAGTCAAGCGGAGCATCCAGGAAGCACGCGACGGCGGCGCAGACTTGATCGTTCTTTCGAGTCATTGGGGCCCGAATATGCGGTTGCGACCGACATCGCAGTTCAGGAGTTTTGCCCACGCTGTTGTCGATGAAGGGGTCGACATCTTCCATGGCCACAGTGCGCACGTGTTTCAAGGAATCGAAGTGTATAAGGGGAAACCGATAATCTACGATGCGGGAGACTTTGTCGACGATTACGCTGTGGACGACGTACTTCGTAACGACTGGTCCTTGCTGTACAAACTTACTGCAACCGCGAAGACAGTGGAGCGAATTGAGCTCTTCCCTGTGCTAATTTCCAATTTTCAGGCGAACCTGGCGGTGGACGAAGATTTCGAAGGTATCTTCCGTCGCATACAGGAGCTTTCGGCTGAGATGGGCACAGAGATGAAACGCTTGGACAACTCGTTGGAGGTTACAGTTGGCGAACGATGATGTGGGAAATTAGTGAGTCCAGAATCTTCCCCCTGCGTCTTCTCCATGTTATAATACTCGGCGCAAGAATATACCGGGCTCGCGAGGATTCCACGTCTTTGGCGCCTCCTGCCTAAGGAAAATGGGGTTTGGGTTGTGGACCTTTGACGACTTCAAGTACATCGACACGCACGTTCACATATTGCCCCCGCACCTGCACGACGCCACTGTAAGACTTTTTCAGCAACGCAAGGATGAGGGCTACTGGGACGTAATCTTTCAGCAATCGCCTCCTCACTTGATTGATTATCTTCTCAGTCTGCGGGTTGAGCGCTTTTTCATCATAAACAATGCTTACAAGCCCAATGTATCACACCAGCTAAACCTGTGGACGTATCGCCTGGCCAATCAATACTCGCAGGCCGTCGCGATTGGCAGCGTGCATCCTCTGGACAACAACCCGCTAGCGGTGCTCGATGAAGCATTCCTCGAACTGGGTGCCGTGGGCCTGAAAGTGCATCCGCGCATTCAGGGTGTTGGCCCCGACGACGAACGCATGTTTCCTATTTATGAGCGGCTAATCGAGCTCAACCAGCCCGTATTCTTCCACGCAGGCACCACACCGATCGCAGATTCGTATTGCGGCTACGAGCACTTCGAGCGCCTGCTGCAGCGCTATCCGCAGTTGTCGGTCGTGATAGCAAACATGGGCCTACAGGAAACCGAGCATTTCTTCGATCTGATGGAAGCCTACGAAAACGTGTGGATGGACAATGCGCTGACGTTTTCGAACGAGAAATGCTTTGGCTATCATTCTACGCTCGATAATATTTGTCATTTCCAGGATCGAATAATGTATGGCAGCGATTTCCCGCTTCTCTGGCTTGAGCCTCGTGTAGTCGTTGAGCGATTCCTGTCGGAGGGGCTGGACAGGGAGATTTACGAGAAGATATTCTACTGGAATGCCCTGAGATTTCTGGAACGCTACCCGCCGCTCAACGCCGAAACGCCTCAAAAGGGCAGAGCTTCACGAGCCTAGCACCGAGGATTCCGAGCATAGGCCGGGCTGCTCTGGTTAAACCGCCGCCAACCTATGCC
>JAMDCE010000218.1 GCA_023489135.1 Chloroflexota bacterium | reverse complement strand
CCCAAAGCTCGCTCATTCGGGCCGTACAAGACGTAGGATACTCCAAACCGGCTCAGAATCGCTCGGCGCTCAGAATCGTTCGTGCGTTCGGAGAAGAACGATTTGACGAGTCGCTCCTTTTCCTGCAAGCCAATTGTCTCAGCCCAATGACCGAGTACGACAGTGTTGCCAGAGATCGCAGGGATCAAGTTTCCAGTCGGCTTGGCCGAAAGAACGACCTTGTTGGGAGCAGTGTCAGTCCCAAGCCAATGGATCGCCTCCAAAGCAGAGACATCCTGATACGTTGGCGAAGCGTGTCGCAATGCCTGGAACGTTAATCCACCAGCAAAAATCAGAGTAGAGGGTAAAGCTAACGCGAGCATTATCGCAGTCGAAAATCCAATCAGTTTACCCTTATCCTGTTGCCGCAGATAGGGCCAGATCTGGTCAACGATTCCTCTTGCGCTCAGTATGGCCAATGGGACCACCAGGCCCTCGACGAGCCTGCGCTGAGAATTGAATGGCACATATAGCAAACCTGCCACTGCTACCGTCCAGGCCACTAGAAAAATGCTCTTGTTGTTGCTGCCCCTCACTGCAACACGCGCTCCGAGTACTGCCAGAGGGACTAGGAGCCCATACCCAAGGAGATAAACTAGAGGTGAGGGTGAGAGACACAGGTTTTGTTCTGACCAGGCTCGAAATTCGGGGTTGAAGAGGAAGACGGCAGCATCATACAGGAACACAGGAAGCGGCAACACGAACACTGGCGCAAGGAGGGTCAAGCAGCGAACCCCAGTCATTTGCCGCTTGAGCATCAGAGCCAAAACATATGCTGCAAGTGTGATGTCGACGACTGCGATGCCAAAGGGATGAATAAGCACGAAAGCGACAGCGCAAAAACCAGCGGCAATGCCAGGTACTAGAGTATTCGTCTCGAGCGCTTTCAGTGCCAGGATGAATGTCAGGAAGAGCATAGCCGTGCCTAGCAGCATATGCGGATAGCCGACCAGTAAAGGTACGGAGTAGGCCTCAGCCAACCAGAAGTCGATCGGCCGCTCGCCTAGAACCGTCTGCTGGCCGAACAAGAGTAATAACCACCCAAGACCAGAGCCAAACACAGCCAAGAAAAGGGCAATTAATCGTTGTGCGCGGGTCTCGACAAAGAAGTCTATCACGATTTTGACGGTAATCAGGTACACGAGCCCAAAGGCAACTCGCGCCAGATGCCACATGAGTACCAACTGTAAACCCAGCGCGCCCGCAACTTGGCCGAGAAGAATCCAGATGGTGTTGACAAATGCGCCGTCGTGCGGTTCTGGACTATAGTTCAGATAGAGCAGCCATTCCCCACGCTTGCCCAACATCATTTTGGCAAGGTGACTATTAGCATCCTCCACATTAAGCAAGAACCCGCTGAATTGCAGCCCTGGAGGTGTAGACCAATACGCAATCAGGAAGGGCAGCGTAGAGAGGAGCAACGCTGACACGATGATAGCTATAGACCACGGGAAGCCGTTTGTCTTGGCGTGCTGTCGGGATAGCGGCATCACTGTCTTCCTGCCCTTTGAAAGATATATACTTCAAGGTCGCCAAAAGAGACGACCTCCCGCGTGTCGAAGCGTGACTCAAGCCAGGCCAGGTCTGGCAGAGGTTGGCCCAGGTCACGCGCTTCCTCCAGGGCTTTCTGAAACACCACAAAATACAGTCTCTTACGCCCTCGTGACAACTGCTCTAGATCGTCGGGGAAGAGCCCCAGCGCTTCCATCGTCGGTCTGGCAAGAGTATCTTGAGGCGCTCCAGGCGGGTCTGGAAGGAAGTGTTGTGGCAGTTGGCGATCCCAAAGATAACTGGGGAAGAATGAGAGCTTGCTGCTATGGACGATCACGCTGTTCGGATCGTAGTTTGCCCTGAGATACTGGACCGCGCTGCGATACGGAGATCTCGGAAACTGATCGAACGTGTACTGGTAAAACAGAGCGAGACCAACCACCGCGAGGACGGGCACCACGAGCAATAGAGATGCAGGGGACAGCTTCACCTTGCTGACAGCCCAGCCAACCAGCAGGTAATACACGATTGCCGAGGAGATGAAGACCCTTTCCCAGTATATCGGTCGCACCTGAGAGACAAGGAATATCGCCACAACAGGTAAGAGGGCGATGATGGCCAGGAAAAGCAAGTTGGCGCGAGCGGCTTGCTCCCTTCTTAACTGGTGAACGGCAAATTGAATGACGAGCGCGAGTAAGAGAAAGGCGAAGAAGGTCCACAGGGCAAGCAACGACGCCGGCGCAGGCAAATTGAGCGTGAGCGTCAAGAGTAGACGAATCAACTGAGCCAGGCCGGGCACTGGTATCCAGTACGCCTGTTCCATCTTCGAAAGCTGTCCGGGAAGCACAAACAATAGCCAAGGCGAATACAGTACAAAGACGCCAAAGCTCGCGGCAACCGTGTTCCTGAGAACGTTCGGACGACGGAGGTACAGCAGCAACGCACATGCATCCAGCGTCATCAGCCAGAATACGGCCACGTTATGCGTGTACTGGGCCAGCGCAAAGCAAACGGTGAATCCAAGCCAGTGGCGA
>JAMDCE010000053.1 GCA_023489135.1 Chloroflexota bacterium | reverse complement strand
GCTTGAGCGGGCTTTGTTCCTTCAGCGCGCTCGCTTTAGCGGCGCGCAATGGTGCAACGAACTTGCCGGATGCACCAATTAGGGTGCGCCGGACGGTGCTCCCCGCGTGGAAAAAGAAGGCTCCAAGCAGCAGGAGATACGCTCCCAGGCCGACGACACCCATCTCCGCCAGCGTGTTGAGGTAAACGTTGTGAGCGTGCCCCTTGGGCTCCTGCCACAGCTTCAGCGCAAAATCCGGATAGGCAACGCCGAAATTCCCCACCCCTACCCCGAACCAGGGGTATTTTTCGTGCATCCCCCAGGCCGCCTGCCAGTTTGCCATCCGCTCCACGATCGCCCAGTTCTCAGGGCCGGGTTGGACCCGGCTGGCATCGAAGAGACGGAAGTACTCCACTGATTGTGAGATGCGCCCGGAGAGTTGAGCCGGCAGCAGGTTGAATGATCCGGCGAGCAGAACCAGCGTCAGCAGCAACACGAGTACGACGAGCGCAATCAGCGTGGTGCGACTGGTAACCGCGGCGATTACCGCGGCCCCGACGGCAAGTCCCAGCCAGGCGCCGCGCGACATGCTCATTACAATGGCCAGAGAGAGAAAACCGAGGCTCACCAGATAAAAGAGGATCGACCACCAGGGGATTTTTCTCGCGCCCCGGCTATGCCGCTTTTCCTGGTGAGACTCCACGAGCCACCGGCCGCGCTTAGCCTCCGCCTCTCTCGGTGCCTCTGCGAAGGAGTCCGGAGTCCTTCGGACCGTGTCTCCGTGGTGCCCGCGATTCGCGGGTAGTGGATAACCCGTAGAGAGGGAGATAGGGCTGGCCCAATGTCGTCTCACGAGTGGCACGAGCACCAGGGCGAGCGCGAGGATCGCCACCGACGCCAGATAGCCGGCGAAAGGGTTCGGCTGGCCAAAAGTCCCGTAGGCGCGCAAGAAGCCGCCGATCTTGAAGCTATCGGGCCCCGCTAGCGCGAAGAACTGATAGTAGCCAATGGCGGCTTCCGCCGTAGCGGCGACCAACATCACCACGACGATGGCCTTGACCTGGCGCCGGTTTGTCACGTTGTTGACCACGAACAGGTAGACTACCAACAATTCCAGCCACTTGAGCATCTCCTTCAGACCGAGGGCGAGGGATGAACTGGAAGTCGCCGACAGAAACACCAGCCCGATGAAGAGCATTATAGGAACGGCCAGCGGGCCAGGGCTGACTCGAATCTCTCGCCGGCGTACGCCCTTTGCCAGCCAGGCGAACACGAGAATCCCCGTGACCAGTTCGGTGGAGGTAATCTCGAATTCCCCCGTGGGAAGCTGAGCGAGCGAGCTGAAGGGAATCGACAGAATGAGGGCTCCCAGCCCAAACAGGGGGTTAACCAGCGAAAGCAGGATCGTCGCGATACCGACGACCGAGGCGACCGCGATGGTCAAGGGAGGGGCCGAGACCACGACCGCGGCCATCACGATCAATGCGATGATGGCAATTGTGGACGTCAGTTGGGTTGTGGTCCATGCCGTCCGGATTCGCTGGGCATGTATCAATGCTGGACTTCTCCTTGAGAAGGCTTCTCAATCTCAGCCGTGCGAGTTGAGTTTCTGGCGGAACCATTCTATAGTGAGGCGGAGTCCTTCGTCCAGTCCTACCTTCGGTTCCCAATTCAGCCGATCTCTGGCCTTGGAAATGTCGGGGCATCGGCGTGATGGGTCGTCTTCGCTTATGGGCGGCCTGAACTCGATAGGCGAGTCGGACGGCACGAGCCGTTTGATTATCTGTGCGAATTCCAGGACGGTGTGCTCGTCAGGCATGCCCAGATTGAAGACTTCCCCCCTGGTGCCATCGCGGAACATCGCCCGAACGATTCCCTCGACCAGATCCGCGACGTAGCACAGGCTTCGAGTCTGTTGGCCCTGGCCAAAGACCGTGATGGGCTCTCCCCGGAGGGCTTGAGTCACGAAATTCGGGACCATTCTACCGTCATTGGGGTCTGAGTGGGGACCGTAGGTGTTGAAAATGCGAACTATGCGCGCGTCAAGGTTGTGGTGGCGCTTGTAGGTCATGGTTAGAGACTCGGCAAAGCGTTTGCTTTCGTCGTAGCAGCTGCGCATGCCGATGGGATTTACGTTCCCCCAGTAGTCTTCTCGCTGAGGGTGCTCCAAAGGGTCGCCGTAAGTCTCCGAGGTGGACGTCAGCAGGAACTTCGCATCCCAGCGTCTGGCCAATTCCAGGAGGTTGTAAGTGCCCAGGCTGTTGGCCAGGGATGTGTGCACGGGAAACAGTAGATACCCCGGAGGGCTGGCCGGACTGGCCAAGTGAAATATCAGATCGGCTTGAAGATCCAATTGCTGGGTGACGTCGCGCTCGACGAACTGAAAGTGTGGGCTATCCAGAAGATGGGCAACGTTTTCACGGTTTCCAGTGATGAGGTTGTCGACACAGATGACCTCGTGCCCATCCTCCATCAACCTCTGGCAAAGGTGGGAGCCTATGAAACCAGCGCCGCCCGTCACCAAGGCCTTCATGCAAATTCTCCTTCTCGCTCGAGTATCCTGAGCATCGAAAACTGTACCTCGCC
>JAMDCE010000374.1 GCA_023489135.1 Chloroflexota bacterium | reverse complement strand
CAATGGGCACAAGTGATTGAGTGATTGGAGGGTTTTGGGGCTTCCCAATTGGCATGGAATATGTTATCCTTACAATGGATGATAAGTAATGGAATGTAATATAGCCTTGATTTCATGGGAAATTGGAGTATAAGTCATGAGCACGGCAACTATCACATCGAAAGGACAAATAACCCTGCCGAAGAGCGTGAGAGACGCGCTGGGACTGCGAGAGCACGACCAGGTAATATTCTTAGTTGAAGGTGACAAAGCTACTATGATGCCGGTTCACCGTAGGGACTTGCGAAGCCTGGCAGGAATCTTCAAAGGCAGGGTTTCGCCGTTTCCTGGTCGGGAGACCGAGCGAGAAGCGTTTATGAGGGCCGTAGCCGAACATGTCGTTCACCCCGAGCGGGATGAGGACTAGGGGATGCCCCGACTCGACGCCAACATAATAATACGCTACGTAGTTTTCGACCCTATTGACCAAGCTAAGCGAGCCACACGCCTATTCGAGCGTATAGAACGCGGAGAAATGGTGGCGACGATAGACGAGATCACGGTGGCTGAAGTCGTCTGGACTCTATCCTCCTTCTATCGCTTGCCGAAAAAGGAAGTCGCTGAGTCCCTGCTGGCGATTCTAGCACATGAAGGAATTCACTGCCCTGATCACGAACCTGTGAGGCAGGCTCTGATGCTTTTCCACGAGAAGGGAATCAGCTTCGCCGATGCATTGCTCTGTGCCAGGGCCATCGGCGATCCCGACAACGTGATCTACTCCTTCGACCACCACTTTGACCGGGTGGCCGGAGTGGTCCGCCGGGAGCCAGATTAAGAAAGCCTTAGTATGCGGCCTTAGGTCTTGACACGGCGAGCACGTCTTCCTATAATGGGAATGTAGGGAAAAATCTGGCCGAATTCCAAACCAGGAAACGGGGGAACCACCAAACCGGGGGTGAATTCCTTCTTAAAGAATTTGAGAAGGATAGGGCAACTCTTTCCGCCCGAACCCGTCAGCTAACCTCGTAGGCACGTGAAAGAGGGCATGGCCTGTCCAATCACCAGAGCCAACGGCCTCTGGTGATTATTTTTTCTTCGGCGACCTTCCTGAGCCTAAGGAGCGCATGGTGGCGCCGCTATCGCCCGAAGACGTGCGAGGCTAAGACAAGTCCGAGCTTTCCTAAAAACAAGGAGGTCCGTAAATGGATGTGACGCCCAAGCGAGTTAGGTGCGCCAACTGTGGCATAGAGATCAAGTGGGCGGCCATCGAAAAGGAAGGCAGGAAATACTGCTGGGAAGGGTGCGCAGATGGCGACCCTGTTCCGATTCGCCTGCCCGTGGAAGAGGACGTCGAGGAAGAATCGTTCGTAAACTCCTAATCCGCCTCCCGCCGGATGTGCCGGCAGCTAGATAGGGGACTTCTTCATGAAACTACTCGTCGCGATCGTTAATCAGAGGGACGCCACAGCATTGGTCGACGCCCTCCTCGTCAAGGATTTTCGGGCTACCCGAATCGACAGCGCTGGCGGCTTCCTTCGCGAGGGAAACGCGACTATCCTCATGGGTGTCGAAGAGGAGAAAGTTGAGGAGGCCATCGACATCCTTAGAGAGCACTGCCAAAGCCGGATGCAGGAGGTAAAACTCCCCTCGGCGATCGCCCAAGGCGAAACCAGGGTGATAGGCAGGCCAATTCAGGTGAAGGTCGGCGGTGCCGTGGTCTTCACCCTGAGTATCGACAGCTTCCTCCACTGGTGACTTGAGAGTCGAGACAATTGAAAGGTGGCTGGGGCGCCCTCTCGGCACGGTTCCCGTACTGTCGTTGTGGCCGTCCCGCTGTGGCGGCCATATTTGCTGGCTACCCGCCGGTCAGCTTCTTCAGCAGCCCCCACGGCCAGCCGATGTGCTTGAAATAGGACGAAGAGGCCAGAACGCTCAGGACGGCGAACAGGATCGCCAGGTAGAAGACGAGAACCGCGCCGTCAAGCAGACCCTTTAGGCCCAGGTTTCCTCCCAGAATCAGCAGGACGATCCCCAGCACCTGCAGGTCCATCTTGAGCTTGCCGTAGAGGTTGGCTTCCGTCTTCAAGTCGAGAAGCTTGGCCAGTAGCCCTCCGGCGATGATCAATCCCTCGATTGATAGCGTCAAGATGATGACGCCCCAGCCAGTAAGGGGCGGCCCGACGAGCAAAAGGGTAGCGCCGACGAGAATCTTGTCCGCGAAGGGGTCCAGGACCTTTCCCAGATCGCTCCGCTCGTCGCGCGTGCGCGCCAAGGCCCCATCGACCAGATCGAGTAGGCTAAGGAAGAGGAAGAGGACCAGGCTCTGCCAGTAGAGCTGCGCAGCAAGCAACAGGATCAAGGGCGCAACCAGAACAAGGCGAAGGAAGGTCAGGTGGTTGGGCCTGATCCCTTGCGGCAGGAAGCGGATGATCAACACCGAGAGGATGCCATCCACGTTCGACTGTATGCGTTTTGTCAGCGCAACTCTGTCCAACATCTCACGGCTGCCTAGAGTTCCTTCAGATTGATTATCTCCGCCTCCACCCTTTCCGAAGTCACTTCCAGTATGCCCACGGTCCCAAACTGCGGCTGCAG
>JAMDCE010000400.1 GCA_023489135.1 Chloroflexota bacterium | reverse complement strand
GGGAGGCCTAGAATGAAGTAGCCCCAGTTCTTGATCCCGGCATCCTTGCTCCAGCGCAAACCGCGGTCTATCTTCTGTAAGTTGGTGCCCTTACGCACGTTGCGCAGCACCTGCTCAGAGCCAGATTCGATGCCCCATGAGACGAGCCAGCAACCGGCCCGCTTCATCCAGCCAAGCAACTCCGGGTCCACGAAGTCCACCCTGCTGTTGCACGTCCATCGGATCCGCAACCCTTCCTCTAGGATCAGCTTGCAGAGACCGACAACTTGCTCCCGATTGACGGTGAATAGGTCGGCCTCAAAGTGGATGCTGTGTACGCCGAGTTCCCGCAACACCAGCAGCTCAGCCAGGATATGCTCGGGCGAGCGCACGCGAATGGATTGGCCATAAGTGACGTGCTTGATGCAGAATGTGCAGGCGGCCGGACATCCCCTTCCAGTGAGCACGAAGGTGTACTTGCCTCTGATCATCGGCATGCGGTACTTTTCCAATGGCAGAAGGTGGTGCAGTGGCAAAGGCAGGTCGTCGAGATTGGCGATCAACGGGCGGTCCGGATTCATAACGATTTCGCCGTCGCGCCTGAAGGCCACACCCCGGACGCCGCCGATGTCCCCACCACTATCCAACGTGTCGATAAGCTCCCTCAGTGTAGCCTCGGGCTCACCACGGATCACGAAGTCGAGGCTCGGGAATGCCTCCATAGTCTCCCTGGTCATGGGTGTCACGTGAGTGCCGATGGCAATGGTGTGCGCTCCGATGGTCTTGGCCAGGAAGGTGGTGTAAAGATCGTTGGTCAGCGTCGGCGCTGTGGCGTGAGTGACGACGTAACGCGGGCGCTGCTGTTCAAGAGTTTCGCGGAAGCGGGACCACGAAGTGCGCTCCGCGTTGCAATCGGCGATGGCCACGGAGCGCTTGTCGTGAACCATGGCGGCGAGCTGCGCTAGAGCCGTCTGTGGCCAGACCATTCCCTCTCGGCTGCGGCGGCCGACCCGCGAAGTATCTCGAATAAAATAGTCCCCATCAGGCGAAGGTGGGTTTACTAATAGGACGTCCACCACAGATCCTACTCCTTACCCAAAGTACACTGGCTCGCTGCCCACACGAGAGACTTTCGAGCCGATTTCCTGTGAAAGTACCTCGTCGGCAGCGCAGAGCCCCATTTCCATACTGTGATCCATGTTGAGATAGCGGAACAACCCCTGCCGACCGCAGGTGACCAGGTTGTCATAACCGGCCAGGTGGTAGGCCAGTGTGGCCAGATTCACTTCGAAGTTAACATCGTAGTTCGGATAGGCAAAGGCTGTGCGGTCGAAGAAATGACCGAGCACCTGCTCGCGTCGAATTAGCCTGGCGTCGATCAGCGCATCCACGCTGCGCCGGTACAGATCCTCCTCCGAAGCCGTCCACAGCTCATCCCCGACATCGCAGCTAATCTCGATGGTGAGAGAAGTCTTGCCTGGAGGCGCGGCATCAGGTGTGAAATTCTTCATCTCGGAGATGCGGTTGAAGCAGACGTTGGGATCGGGGAAATAGATCCAGTTGTCGTCGCTTACTTTGTCCTTATCCAACATCAAAAAGAGAAAGATCAGCGCCCTGTACTGCAGCGCCTCGGTGGCGGCTAGCACCTCGGACTGGGGCAGCGGCCGCAACACCTTGACGAGTTTGGTGATCGGGAGCGACGATACCAGGTAGTCGCATTGGGCCGTGCAAAGGGCGCCGTCTTTCGTATAGGTTACCGCACTGGCTCGGCCACCGACGTGGTTGATAGCGAGGACTGTGGAGTTTAGGTGGACGGCCCCGCCGTTGGCCACGATCCGCTCTGCCAACCGCTCTGATAGGGTGCCGATGCCGCTGCGCGGATAGTAGAAATCCAGGACGTATGGTGAATGATGAAAGTCATTGGCCCCTCGCTTTAGGCCGAAGGTTCGCTGTACGAGATCCCACAAGTCGACTACCGCAACGCGTTGAGCGGCCCAACTGGCAGATAACCGACGAGGGTCACGACCCCAGACCTTAGCCGTGTAGGGACCGAAATAGACGTCGTAAAGACGGCGCCCGAATCGGTTGATGACCCACGCTTCGAAGTTATCGTCTTGGCGTGGTGAGAGCTTATTGCGCACCCAAGTGGTGAAGAAATCCACAAACGACGAAATGGCGAGCGAAGGCGGCAGGCTCGAGAATAGATTGCCTGCGCTAAGAGGGTAATCAAAGTACTTCTTGAGGAAGTAGACGCGTGTCTTGCGTGCGCGGCCCTCCAACTCGTCGCCGACGAACTTCCGTGCCTCCGTGAGGATGGCTGGATTGGCCGTATGGAAGCGGTGCGGACCATAGTCGAAGATGAACCCATCGCGGTGGATCGTCCGAGCGAGACCGCCGACGTACGGCTTTGTCTCCAATAGCTCCACTTCTACCCCCCGTTCGCTCAGGCGCCACGCGGCGCTCAATCCGGCCAAGCCAGCTCCTAACACCACTACCTTCATTGGTCACAAACCTGCCTTTCCGGCCCGTTTCTCGGCCAGCATAAGAATGGACAGCCCCAATGGCACGGCGAGCCTGTCCTCAAGAGCCATAGTTCTTA
>JAMDCE010000222.1 GCA_023489135.1 Chloroflexota bacterium | reverse complement strand
CCCGGAAAAGAAGGTGATCCTGCCTACCAAAGGCTTGATGGGAACCAAAGAAGGATTTCGCCAGGGATAGGGGACGCGATAGCGCCCCGCGTAAACGTAGGGGCGACGCAACGTATCACCTCTCCCTCTGGGAGAGGTCGGCCGCAGGCCGGGTGAGGGCGCGCCCCGTTGGCAACCGCGGCAGATGGAATTGATCGATCCCTCGCTCCCTAATGTCCCTTACCCCTTGGACCTTATCAACAATATCGGCACCGGCGCCGCCTGCAGCACCCGGTTGGCCACGCTGCCGTAGACCCAGCGGCTGATGCCTGTGCGGCCGTGGGTCGACATAGCAATGACGTCCACCCCGTGCGCCGCGGCGTAGTCCACGATCTGCTCGGCCGGGTCCCCAAACTGGACCGCCACCTGGACCTTGGATATGCCCGCGGCCCGCAGACGATCCGCCACCCGGTTCAGGTATTCCTTGTAGTCGACGGCGGTCTGATTCATAACCTCGTCCTTGGGAATGGTCACCATAGACACCCCATCCTCGAAGATGGCCTGCACCGGTGGGGATACCCGCAGCAGGATCACCTCGGACGCCATCCGCGTGGCCATATCCACCACGTGCGGAACAACCTCCTCCGCCAGCAGCGAGCCATCGAGGGTTACCAGTATCTTCTCGTACATTCAGATTCTCCTCAATCTCCAGATTAGAATGCACCTAAGAGTACAGCCAACAGGCAGGGCTGTCAACTGCGCTCCCCCAAGCCAAGTTGACGGGGCCTCTCTCCTGTACTAGATTAGCCCCAATAATCCGGCGCCGTTTCTGTCGCCTCGCGCTCTGGTAGCCACTCCTTTCGGCTGCCTAGCATATTGACAATATGCCGAACAAGCGGTAAAATGTTAATATTAGTAAGGAAACCTTACTATGTCGGCTGGTTTACTGCGGCGAAGGCCGATGTGGTCCCTCGCAAACTGGGCCCGGCGCCCGCGTTCAATGCCAATAGATCGAGCTCAAGTGAGCTGTAGTGATGAGCTGTAGTGAGCGCCTGAGGTAGCTGCAAGCCCGAGGCGCGCCTGCGCGGTCCGCGCTGACTCGTGACTGTTCGTGTGTCAATGAAGACGGATGTCCATCCCGTCTTCCACTCGTGCAGTAGAGGAAGCTCACGCGCAAGCCAAGTAGTCACTTCGATGAGCATTCTGCTTAAACTCCTTCGTGAAGCACAACTCGATACTGCAAGGGTTCAGGAATCCGTCCGTAGCCGTCGGCGTGAGAAAAGCCAAAGGCACCTACCGCCCATGGTAGCGCCGCCTCCGGCTGGGCTCCAAGCGCCTCCTGAACGCTTGCGAAAGGAGGGATGACCGGCGAGGAATCAATCCGCGAGGAACACATCTTTGTGGGGTGGTTCAGATTCTCTTTTTTAGTGGCTTAAGGAGGGGAATATGGTTACGGAAGTCAAAGATGGTTTGAGTCGCCGGAAGAATGGTAACGGCAAGAAGGGAGGATTGCTCGATCGAGGTAGATCTTTGGTCAAGAAGACCAAGACCCGAGTGTTCGAGGTCGCGCTGGGCGAGGCCCTGGGGGTTCTCGGGCACACCTCCGAGGAGCACTACTCCCGAATCGCGCAGCTTTTCAAAGCCCAGGCTAAGGATCCGGGACAGAAGCTGGTGGCCGAGTTCGTCGAGCAGTACTTCTCGCCCACCGGCCAGGGGCGCCAGTACGTCAAGCGCGTCCTGTCCCAGATAGACCCCAACGTGCGGCGAAACTACCTCGCCCGCTTTATCACCAATCTCGTTTTCCACCAAATCGACGTACATTACACGGCCGATGGGCGTGAGGTTACCTCTCCCGCCTGTGTCGTGCTCAGCCCAACTATGCGCTGCAACCTGCGCTGCCACGGGTGCTACGCCGGCAATTACACCAAGAAGGACGACCTCCCTCAGGACGTGCTCGAGCGAGTCATCGGCGAAGCCAGGGAACTGGGAGTCCACTTCTACATCGTTAGCGGCGGAGAGCCGCTGATCTACGAGCCCTTATTCGATGTATTCAAAAAATTCAACGACTGCGCCTTCCAGTTCTACACCAGCGGACACCTGATCGACGAGCAGAAGGCCAAGAAGATCGTCGAGCTTGGAAACGTGGTCCCGGCCATCAGCATCGAAGGATTCAAGGAGCAGACCGAGCTGCGCCGCGGGCCCAACGGTTTCGACCGGGTGATGCGAGCCATGGACATCCTCCGAGAGGCCCACGCCTTGTTTGCCTTCTCGGTAACCGTGACCCGCCTGAACTACGACGAAGTCACCAGCGACGCCTTCATCGACCTCATGATCGAAAAAGGCGCGGGCTACGGCTGGTATTTCACTTACATCCCTATCGGCAGAAATCCCGACCTGAGCTTGATGCCCACGCCGGAACAGCGAGACGGCCTGCGCAAGTTCATTAACCGCACTCGCGAGACCAAGCCCATGTTGATGGGCGACTTCTGGAACGACGGCCCGCTCTCCGAGGGCTGCCTATCGGGAGGAAGGCGCTACCTCCACATCAACAACAAGGGCGATGTGGAGCCCTGCGTCTTCATCCATTTCGCCGATAGGGAT
>JAMDCE010000596.1 GCA_023489135.1 Chloroflexota bacterium | reverse complement strand
GATCTTTACCGCCGGGAGCGCCGCTGTTTTGAACCATCTGCAGCTGCCACGGCAGGATGAACTTCTGCTTGTTGCCAAAGCCGTAACCGTAAGCCTTTCCGCCGCTGGCCTTGGTGACCTTCGCCGCATACTCGCGCACTTCGGCCCAGGTCTTGGGAATCAGCACCTGACCGTCGCCGTCGACCAATCCAGCTTCTTTGAACAGCTTGGTGTTGATGTACAACTGGAGCCAGGGGGCCGGTCCTTCGTAGGGAGCTGTGTAGACTTTTCCGCCGATGACGTTGGCGCCTTCGGCGAAGGACTGCGGCGGGAACTGTGCCTGCCAATCCTTGGTGGCCCACTTATTCAAAGGAAGTAGCCAATTCTGCTTTACCTGTTCGATGAAGGTTGGCTTCTCCGGAACCAGAAAGACGTCCGGAGCCGTTTTGCCTTTGATCGCTAGCTGTAGCAACTCGGGGTACTTGTCGACCACCTGAGTGGTCTTCTTGATCTTGATGTTGGGGTGAACCTGCTCGAATAACTTGATCTCCTTGTCTATAGTAGGGCTCTGGGTCACCCACCAGTCCCAATACTCGATGGTGACCTGACCTCCACTACTGCTGCCACCCGCGGCCCCTCCTCCAGCACAGGAAGAGAGCAGTATGGATGCCCCCACTAACAAGGAGACCGCGATTGTAATCGAGCGCATCGTTAGCCTCTTCAACCTAGTCTCCTCCTAGAAATTCCGGTCTGCAAACGTGCCAATGCTTCGGCTTCGGTTCCAATAGCGGTTGCTGGTTCGGGCAATATGCTCGTTCTTGCTTGCGAGTGCGATGGTCGTTCTCGCTCGCGCGATGCTCAGCACCGCGCACACATTGACATAATATACAGCTTCTGTCAACAGCTGTCAAGGAAAAATGCTACTTGACCCAGGCAAACATCTTCTTATTCGGCAAGATACAATATGTAGAGTAATAAACATCCTGCTTGCCACAAGATAGTGTGTAGCCTGCAGCAAGAGCCGCCGGCCCTTCCCTCCCCGGCCAACGGCGCTCAACACGCCAATCAACTTGACAATAAATGACAGACTGCCCTACAATTCTAGCGCGATCAGGCCGGATACTTGTGACACCGACCACGCGCATTCATATGGGAGGCGATTAACAATGGCAAGCGTTACTATGGAGCGAGTGACCAGGAAATTCGGTGACGTGATCGCCGTAAATAACCTGTCCATGGAAATCATAGACAAGGAGTTCCTGGTGCTGGTCGGGCCATCAGGCTGTGGCAAGACCACCGGACTCCGCCTGATAGCGGGTCTCGAAGAGATTACCTCGGGGAACATTTACATCGGCGACCGGCTAGTCAATGAGGTAGCACCCAAGGACCGCGATATCGCGATGGTTTTCCAAAGCTACGCCCTCTATCCCCACATGAGCGTGCACGACAACCTCGCCTTCGGGCTCAAGCTCAGGGGAACCCCCAAGCAAGAAATAGAAAGACGAATAAGAGAGGTGGCCGAGATACTCGGCATCGACGCCCTTTTGAAAAGAAAACCCAAGCAGCTTTCCGGTGGGCAGCGGCAGCGCGTGGCCGTCGGGCGTGCCATCGTGCGCGAGCCCAAGGTCTTCCTGATGGACGAGCCGCTCTCCAACCTGGACGCCAAGCTGCGGGTTCAAACTCGGGCGGAGCTGGTGAAGCTCCACAACCGCCTGCAAACCACGGTGATCTACGTGACCCACGATCAGGTGGAGGCCATGACCATGGGCTCTCGCATCGCGGTGATGAAGGACGGCATCCTCCAGCAGCTCGATACCCCTCAGAATCTTTACGAGCACCCGGCCAACTTATTTGTGGCGGAATTCATCGGCAGCCCCTCTATGAACTTCTTCGACGCTCAACTGGTGGGGAGATCCTCCGAGATGTCCCTCAGGAACGAGGCGTTCGAGCTGCGGGTGCCCCAGACCCGGAACCAGAAGCTCGGCGAGCGACTCGGGAAGGACGTCATCGTGGGAATACGGCCGGAGCATATCAGCGAGCGCACCAATGGAAGCGCCGCCGAGGAAGGCACGGTTAAGGCCAAGATCGACGTCGTGGAGCCCCTGGGCAGCGAGGCGATAGTGTACCTGAAGGCGGGTAGGACCGGCTTCGTCGCTCGCACCTCGTACCGGCCGGAGTTGAGGATCGGCCAGGATATCGAAGTTACCCTGAACATGGACCGAATCCACGTGTTCGACCCCAGCTCGACCAGGGCCGTGGCGTAAATGAAAAGCGTAGCCTCCGTGGGAACCAGTCCGGTGCTAATGGTGGTCTCACACTCCCATTGGGACCGCGAGTGGCATATGCCATTTCAGCAGTTCAGGATCAAGCTGGGGAAGATGATCGACAGCCTCCTCAACATCTTGGCGTCATCACCCGATTTCTCCTGCTTCATGCTGGACGGGCAGACCGTGCTCCTGGAAGACTATGCCGAGCTGCGCCCGGAGCGAGTGGAGGAGCTGCGGGCCCACATTCGCGCCGGCCGAATCCAGGTAGGTCCCTGGTACGTCTTGCCGGATGAGTTCCTGGTGAGCGGCGAATCCCTGATTCGCAATTTGCAGGAAGGGCGCGACGTGGCCGGGTCCTTCGGCGGATACATGAAGGTGGGATACCTCCCCGACCAGTTCGGCCACATCGCCCAGATGCCCCAGATATTGTCGGGCTTCGGCATCGGGTCCGCGGTGCTCTGGCGAGGAGTGGACGACGATTTGATCGAGGGCACGGAGTTCACCTGGCGCGGACTCGACGGCACCGGCGTGCTGGCGGTAAACATCCCCGACGGCTACTTCAACGCCGGTGGACTCCCCGAGGACCAAGAAGAGCTTGACCGCAGGATTAGATCCATTTCCTCCCGGCTGGCGCCCAAGGCGAACACGCAGTTTCTGCGCCTGATGAACGGGGGCGACCACGTCTGGCCCCAGCCCAAGCTCCCCGAAATCCTCTCCAACATCAAAGGCAGGATGAGAGACGTCGAGGTGAGGCACGCCAGTCTGCCGCAATTCCTGGAGGCCGTTCAGAGGGTGCTGGCGGAAAAGGGCGTGCTGACCGAGGTCGTGGACGGGGAGCTGCGAAGATGCAAGAACTCCCACCTCTTGCCCGGAGTGCTATCCACCCGCGGGTGGATAAAGCGGCGGAACGCCGCCTGCGAAAACCTGCTGGAGAAATGGGCCGAGCCGTTCACGGCGTGGGCCTGGGTGGAAAGCACCGCGAGATCGAAGGGCAACAGCAACGGCGCGGGATGCCCCGTGGATGACACCAGCCTATCGGCGGGCGAAAACTGGAAGATGCCGTTGCGCCTGGCGTGGAAGTATCTCCTCCAAAACCAGCCTCACGACTCCGTCTGTGGCTGCAGCGTCGACCAGGTGCACGAAGAAATGAAGACGCGCTACGACTGGGCGGAACAGATCGGCGAGACGTTGGTGGAGGAGTCGTTCGAGGAGATAACCCGGCGCATCGATACCGCCCAGCTGCCGGCCAAGAACGCCCCGCGCAACGGATTCGCGGGCAGCCCTTCGGATGGGCTTGATCGCCTGGTGGTCTTCAATCCTCTGGCCAGAGCCAGGACGGATCTGGTTACCTTCGAGGCCGCGGCCGACGATGGCGTTCTCTCGGTCGTCGACGACCAGGGGGCTGAAAGCCCGTGCCAGGTCCTCGAAGATTCGGGAAACGGCAAGCTGAAGCTCGGCTTTATTGCAACCGGCGTGCCCGGATTGGGCTACCAGACCTTTCGCATTCATCGACGCAAAGGCGACGTAGGGGCGGACGTCCCTGTCCACCCGGGGGTGGAGTTGGGGACGGGCTTCCCCGAGGCAGCCCACTCCACGACCCGGATCGAGAACGAGTTCTTCGTCGTCACCGTCAATGAGATCGATGGCACCATCAACGTTCTGGAGCGCTCGACCGACCAGCTGTACACCGGACTCAACCGCTTCGCCGACGTTGGCGACGCGGGGGACGAGTACAACCTGGACCCGCCCTTGGGCGACAGACCGTTGCTGGGCCTCACCTGGCCCCCCAGGGTGACGTTGGTGGACAACGGCCCCGTGCGCTTCCGCCTCCGGATTCGATCGGCGCTGCGACTCCCCCGGGAGCTCACCGCCGATCGACGGTCGCGCTCGAACGAATGCGTGGACTGCCCAGTCACCACCACGGTGAGCCTCTACCCTATGGTCAATAGGATCGACTTCTTCACCGAGGTCGAGAATCTGGCCAAGGACCACTGCCTCAGGGTCCTGTTCCCCACGGGGGTCAAGACCAATCACTTCTCCACCGAGACACAGTTCGGCGTGCTGAGGAGGGATCTACCCGTGGTGGGCCACCGGCCCGACTGGGTGGAAGACCCGGTGGCAACCCAGCCCCAGAAGTCGTTTGTCGACGTGAACGACTGGTTGCGCGGCCTGTTGCTGTCCAACCGAGGGTTGCCGGAATGTGAGGTCACACCACAGGCCGACGGATTGCTGATCGCCTTGACGCTGCTGCGGTCCGTGGGATGGCTGTCGCGGGGAGATTTGCGCTCCCGACGTGGCGACGCCGGGCCCGAGCTGCCCACTCCGGGCGCTCAGTGCCTGGGCACGCACCGGTTCGATTATGCCCTGGTGCCTCACACAGGGGAATGGATCGACGCCTCGTTCCAGGCGCATCAGCACAACGCCCCGTTGCGATCGGCCCTCGCCGGCGCACACCCGGGTCGCCTTCCGGCGCGGCTGTCGTTCATCGCACTCGCGCCGGACTGGGTTCCCGTGTCGGCCGTCAAGCCTTCGCACGACGGCAAAGCGGTGATCGTGCGCCTGTACAACCCTACCTCCGAATCGGCCGATGTGACCGTGAGATCGTACCGGCCGCTGGCACGAGCGGAGCTGGTGGACCTGAAAGAGGACTGCCTTCAAGAGATGGCGCTCACCGAGGAGGCGCTGCGAGTGCCGATTCCGGCCCAGGGCGTTGCCACAGTCAAGCTGTACTACTGGTAGAATACGACAAGGGGGATGACATTTCGTCATCCCCCTTGTCCACCACAAACACCCCTCACGCGACCCTTAGAACAGCCCAACCCCGGAGCCCTTGCGCAGGACTCCAGTTCCTCCATAAGGAAGAACCACCACATCACCACCACGTACAATTTAACGCATGCCGCCGAGTGTAGCAATAGCCTCTAGGTCCTGTTCGAGACCGACAGAAGTCCTATCAAGATTCAGACAACAGGCCCATAGCCGCCGTTCTTGGGGCAGAGATTTTCACCACAAAGGCACAGAGGACACAAAGTAAAACCTTTGTGACACCTGTGCCTTTGTGGCTTATCCTTTCAAAGCCCGCCGTGTTCGGCTGCGGGAAGATTTGCCGGGATTTCTGGGACGCAACAACACCCGCCGGCGCAAGGCATCCCGTACCATGTCCACGTGAGCGCACTGGCCGGCCTGGTAAAACTTCCCGCACGAGCATGCGCCCTCTCGGGCCGCCAGCACAACCTGATGGGGAACCTCCTTGCCTCCGTTGTCCACCACGTAGGCCCTGGACCCTTTGGGCAGGACAGACCAGGTTCTGCTCAGCGCGCCTTCGTAGACCCGAAACTCATCATACGGTCGATCTGACGGAAGCGCGACCACCCGCTCGCGAACAACCGGGGCGTCCAGCGGCGTCCCCGGCAGGTCCGCGCCGGCCTCGACCCACCGGTCCAGCATAGTGCTGTGAAAGCACTTCTGGCCGGAGCGGTAGCAAAACGTCTTCATGAAACAGGAGCAGCCGTGCCGCAGGTGGTAATTCACCAGGCGGCCATTGCCCGGTCCGAGAGAGATCGAATAGCGACCCCCCTCCGGAACGATCCGGCCCGCCAGGGGTATCGGGGCACGCTCGCCCTGCACCTGCAGCTTCACCGCCTCGACGTGCTTGCAAAGTATGCCGAATCGGCGGCAGGTGTTCTTGAAGTCCTCGCAAGTGCACGAGGCCATGTCGGCGCTGGGCTCCCAGGCCACGCGGTAGACCGAGCCGGAATCGACGTTGCGCACGACGAAGTCGTGCCCGTCCGGCTGCGCCGGCAACTTGAAAATCCTCCAGTTGCCCGCCTCCGCCCGCTCCCGGCGCTCCATTCTCAGGCGCCTGACCTTTTCATTTTGAGGCAGCCCTTTGAGGCTCGTGGCGATCACGCTAGGGCCTCTCGGTCAGAGGGTCCACGTAACGTTGCAGCTCCGACCTCTTGATAAGCGGCGTACGGCGACCCGGCAGGCGCCGCGTGCGAATCTTTCCGCCGCGGATGGTCAGCCGCAGCACCGGCTCGGAGATACTGAGGTATTTGGCCGCCTGCTTGATCGTGTATAGCTCCTCTTCCACCACCCATCACCCCCATAGAACCTATGTTCTATTATAGGCGCGGCAGACTTTATGTCAAGAAGCAAGCCGGCGTCGCCCCCTCTCGCTACCTGAAGCGGGTCAAACAAAAATGCCACCATTTCTGGTGGCATCAAAATGGCACGCCCGAGAGGATTCGAACCTCCGACCTTTGGGTCCGCAACCCAACGCTCTAATATAATGAGCATCCTCGACAACTTAAAGCGGGAGAAAAAGCACTTGTTGCCGGAGATCCTCTAGCGTCCCAATGGCCGCGATCAGAGCCAAGTCTTCAATACATTTTCCAAGCGACAGCCGGAGTTGGTGGGCATATACCAGTCCGGCAAAGGGCACGCCCTCCCGCTGGCGAAGGTCCGCTTCTACCAAAAGGTCGTCGTCCTGAGAGAAGAGAACGCGACCTAAGGCTGAAGCTCGATCTAACAGCGCCGTATCATCCAACTCGCTGGCTTCATCTTCATAGGCGGTGAGCACATCGACATTGCGGAGGCGGAGAGCGATTGTAATGGCTCTTGGGACGTGCTGGTCCATGTACAAAGCAATGGTCATTAGACCAGCCCACGCCCCTTCAATCGCTCGTACAGCGGCTTCGGCTGGATCTGCCGCTGGAGTTGGTCTACGCGAGCCAGTCGCTGCTCGATATCGCGATCGAGCTCATCTTTATGGTCCCAATAATAAGCCAGCGCCGAATGGATCTGCCCTAACGTCAGATAGGGATGCTGGAAATGCAGCTCCTCTGGACTCCAACCGTGCGCCATCTGCTCCAGGACTAGCTCCACGACCTTCATCGTAGTCCCATCGATTATAGGGACACGGTTGTCGTCAAGGGCGATGTGTTCGTAGCGTGTTTGTATCGACACCGTTCAACACCTCAGATACTTCTCGGCGATGCTCATGAGTATTATATCACTCGTCCGACGTCCCGAAGCTTTTCTCTCAGCATAAGTGGCTCGACGGATACAGTATAAGACACAATGCCCGTCAGGACAACTACCCTGGCGGGCTTACGTTTTGGGCGCACTACAGCACTCTTACAGCACTCCGAAATGTTGTAAGAAAGCCGAAACGTGCGCTATCCCTATTTTCAGGCAGAAAAAGGCCCAGAAATAGGGAAAACCGCCCGAATTTAGGCGGTTTGTTGGTGGCCCTGGCACGCCCGAGAGGATTCGAACCTCCGACCTTTGGGTCCGCAACCCAACGCTCTAATCCCCTGAGCTACGGGCGCAACTGAACGTGCTAATTATATCACGGCTTCGATAGGAGGCGCAAGCTCAACACGGCCTCCTTCTCGGCCTGCTGCAAGACCGATTGCCACCTCTAATCGACAATGGTACAATAGCCCCGCCGCCCACAATGTAAGCGTCGTCATCAGGAGACGAGTTGACCAGCAATTCCTATACTGTGACTCAGGGTGAGCCGATTCTCACCGCAGAGAGGGCAAAGGCTGCGGACCGTATCGAATTGGGAGAAGCGCAACGGCCCTGACCCTGACACCGACTTCAAGGAGGAACCGAGAATGGCTGACCTTAAGCTTAGCTTCGCCATGACACCCTATGACCGGGTGCTGCCACTGATCAACGGGGAGGTGAAGCCCGACGGCATCACCCTGGAGTACGCGGGGATGCCCGGGGCGGTATCCCGGGTCTTCTACGAGCAGATAAAGTTCCGGCGCTTCGACGTCTCCGAGATGTCTATGTCCTCGTTCTTGCGCATGCGGTCCATACACTGGCCCTACCTGATGCTGCCTGTCTTCCACAATCGCAATTTCTCCTACACCTACGTCCACATTCGGAAGAGCTCCGGGATAAGACGGGATCACCCGGAGGACCTCAAAGGCAAGCGAATCGGCATCGGAGACTACCAGCAATCCCTGGGACTCTGGACCCGCGGAATCTTAGACATGGAATTCGGCGTCAAGCCGGAGGACGTGATCTGGTACCAGGAGCGCGGCGAGCACTTCAGCCACACCGGGGCTTCCGGCAAATCCGGCCTGAAACTGCCCCAGAACGTGACGCTCCACTATGCCCGAGCGGATTTCACCTCTATGTTTCTCAACGGCGAGCTGGACGCGAGCACCGGACTCGGCTTCAGGCTCGGCAAGCGTGATGCCAGCGGCCTTAACCGCGGCGGCGACTACCAGCCAAATCCCGATGTGGTAACCCTGTTTTCCGACCCGAAGCGAGAGGCCATCCGGTTTTTCCAGAAGACCGGGATCTTTCCACCACATCATACGACCGTCGTTCGCGAAAGCATCATCGAGGAGCACCCGTGGGTGGCCATCTCCCTGATGGAAGCGTTTGAGGAATCCAAGAGGATTGCCGCCGAGCGCCTGCGCCAGCTACCGCCCACGCTAATGATCTTCGGTCAGCATTACTTGCTGGAAATCGACGAGGTTTTCGGCCCCGACCCCTTCGTCTATGGAGTCCGGCCCAATGCCAAGGCACTCGACATGGTGCAAACCTTCTCGGTCCAGCAAGGGCTGACGGAACGCAAGCAACCGTGGGATGAGCTATTCCCAGAGGAGGTTATCTACCGCGAAGAGAGGTTGTAGGCGTTGTCTTATCCACTACAATAGGCCGGCCGGCCCGCTCCTGCCAGTAATACATCATTTGTGACATACTAGCGCCGTGAGTGACTAGGGATACCCCACGTGCGCAACATCCGGGGTAAGCTTTGGGAATTGCGGATCGTTGGGCAAAGTCAGTACCGAATCTTGTATTTTGCCGCGTCGGGGAGACGGTTGGTGCTGTTACACGCCTTCACCAAGAAGACGCCTAGGACTCCAGCAGCCGAGATTGACACGGCTATGCGCCGGATGGCCGATTATCAAGAAAGGACTGGCCAATGAGTTACGACGACTATCGTGAGCACATCGCCGAAATGGAAGCCAATGACCCGGCCTTTAGGGAGGCTTGTGAGCGCCTGCGCCCGCAATTCGAATTTAGGAAAGCTCTAATTGGGGCTAGGATTGCTGCGGGACTCACGCAAAAACAGCTGGCCGAGCGAATGGGCACATCCCAGGCCGCTATAGCACGCTTGGAGAGAGGCACAGGGCTACCCAGTGTTGACACCCTTTACCGTCTGGCTGTGATTCTTGGCGTTGACTTCACAATCACGCCACAGGAGCCGCTAACCGTGCGCCCACATAGGGCGGCGTAGGACCGCTCAAGTAAATGACCCGTGCTGGGTGGCCTGGCCCGCCCGCAAGCTCTGACGGCTACACACGCTCTTGAAGCTGTAATCCCAAAAACCCCACGAAAATAGGCTCCAGAAGACTGGAGCCCACGCCCTCGTATGAAAACGGCGGAGGGACCGGGATTCGAACCCGGGACCGAGATTTCTCCCGGTAACCGCTTAGCAGGCGGCCGCACTAGACCAACTATGCGAGAAACGCTTGATGTATCAACCTTTTCTCGCTCGCACGCTTGACTGTGTAGCAGAAATGTAGCAGCGCTTGGGCATCGGAAGGAAGAGAAGCGATGTCCACGACGAACACAGGGACCACCTATCAACGGAGTGACGGCCGCTGGTGTGCCTCACTTCAAGTCAACGGCAAACGGCGAGTGCTCTACGGCAAGACAGAGCGTGAAGCACGGCGCAAACTGGCGATGCTACAGAGGCAAATTGCCACGACGGGAACCCTGCCCGACCACAGCCGAAGAAGCCTGGCAGAGCTAATCGACGCCTGGCTAGAATCGGCAGAGCTGCGCCCCAAGACGCTGGCCGGTTACCGGCAGACTCTGGCCCTCATTCTTCCCCACGTAGGCCATTTGAAGCTGCCCAAGCTCGAACCCGCCCACCTACAACGGCTGTACGCCGACCTGGGAAAGACCAGCAAGCGCAACGCCTACCGTGCACATCTCCTCTTGCACCACGCCCTGAAGCTGGCCGTTCTCTGGAACTGGCTGCCCTCGAACCCCGCCGACCGGGTAGTAAAGCCGAAGTATCGAGCCGAACGAAAAGAGGTGTGGACGGCAGAGCAGCTACGGCGGTTCCTCGACGGCACGACCGGGCACCAGTACAACGCCCTGTGGACGGTGTTAGCCTGTACGGGCTGCCGGCTGGGGGAGGCGCTGGGCTTACGCTGGGAAGACCTCGACGGCGCCGTGGTTGCCATCAGGCGCAATCTTCAGTATGTGGCGGGGCGCTGGGTGGAATCGGCCCCTAAGACAAAAGCCGGTGACCGAAGCGTGACTTTGCCCGTAGAAGGGGTAGCCGTGCTACGCCGCCAGAAGGCAAGGCAAGCGGAATGGAAGCTGAAGGCGGGGGCTGCGTGGCGGGATACCCGGGGGCTGGTGTTCACGACCACGGGAGGACGCCCCTTGCAGCAGACCTGGGTGCAGAACGATATGAAAGCCGAGTGCGACCGGTTAGGGCTGCCTGGACTTACACCCCACGGCCTTCGACACCTTCACGCCAGCTTGCTGCTTGAGCACGGCCTACCGATCCCCACGGTGGCGGCGCAAATGGGGCACGCCAACGCCAACGTCACTCTTGCTATTTACGCCCACGCCCTGAAGCGCCAGGACGAGGAAGCCGCCAGGGTGATGCAAAGCGTTCTGGCTGCCAACGTGATATAATCCCCTTGAAGCCGGGTGGCTCGGCCAAGCCCGCAAGCGTTCCTGCCGACACAGGGACGGCCCGGCAACTACACTCGCCTTGTCGGAGGTGGCTGTGCTTCGCAATGTTCAGACCTACACGATCAATGCCCACTACCGTGATCTACTGAATCATCTTTTCAGAAGTGGCGAACGTTCCCCGTTTGGCAATCGGATGAGGGTTTTTCGGGATAAACGCCCTCGGGATGTATGTGAGTGCACCCTATTTGACACCGCCTGCATCGGTCACGCTGCCTGCCTAACATCCGCCGTCGAATTAGACATGGGCGTAAACTGGCAAAACACGACCGGCTACGACAGGCACGCCGTGGCTAAGGACGGTGTTCGGCTTCGACGTGACGTGTACTCAACAACCGGCTTTTTCATTACCCTTGACCAGAAGCGGAAAGACGAATGCGTCTCTGCTCTGTGGCTAGAGCAGGATTCTCGCCTATGGCTAAGCGGCTTATGCGTCGAGATTGAACCGGGCAAATGGTTGGGACCGAGGTTGCTAAGGACGCCCGTGCGCCTTGAAGACATCCAAGACGTGAGTGACAAGCTTCCCACCTGGCTGCCTACGCTCCCCGGCGACCTGGCACAAGGCTTCTGTCAAGAAGTTTGGCGCCAGATCATCGACGAATGGGAAGCGAATCAGGACGCATACCTGAAGCGGCTTGGCTCAGAAGGGCGGGCTGCCGAAGAGCGACCGCAAGAAGCCCTCGTGCTTTCGGTGCAGGTACCGCAACCCGAATTCGAGGGTGCGGACCACGAGACAAGGACACAGCAGGACTTACTTCCCAAGTGCTGGAGCTTCAGGCAGAGGCTCATCGTTGCCATGAAGAAGCTCGTTGACAAAGACGAACACGCAGACCTTGGTCAACAACAGATGGCAGATGCAATGGGCTTGAGCTTCCCGTATGTGCGGGAACTGTCTGCCGAGCACAAGAACTGCTGTGGTTTCGACTGGAAGAAGGACGTTAGGGAGCGTGGGCTCCTTGAAGGTCAGTAGCTAGCAGTCATACAACCTACATTCTTCCCTACAAAACTCCCGACAAGCCTCCCTACAAAACCTACAGACCCCGACCTCGACGCAAGGTAGAGTCATTGTAACCACAAACACGGAGGTTGCGATGTCTTCCATTTACGTGCCACTTCCACGGCCGGTAGCCGACTTGCTCGTTGAACTTGCGCTGCGAGAGATGCGACACCCTCGCCAGCAAGCGGCTGTGCTTATTCTCGAGGGGCTGCGAAGCAGAAATCTGCTACCGGAGGATGTGACAATCCCCCCCGACAGCAGGGCAGCCAGCAAGGAGCCCTGCCATGCGTAGAAACGAAGCCCGCCCTGGGCTTGGCGGCGATGGGCGGGCGGCGAACGGGGCCGTTGTGAGCGGCCACGGCCATTCTACACCGTTCCAGCCGGTGGCGCTAGCCGTCCAGAAGCGGGGGCGGCCATGCACCATCGCTAAGCTGGTGGTGGCGCAACCCCTGGCCGAGGTGGTTCTAGGGATGCCCTACCGCCACCGGCAGACCGTGAACCACGTGAGCCTACCCCCCATCGTGCTACGCTACGCCCGGGAACACGGCGCCCGGCTGTGGGTGGTGAGGCTGGATAGTGAGGGCGTGTGCTACAGCCTGCCGCTGGCTGAGGTGGAGCGGGCCGGTTGGCTGCGGGCGTCCGACGGCCAGCCGGAGTGGTTCGTCCCGCTATCGAGATTCCGACCCATCGCCTGGCAGGACTGGGATTATGTCGTCGACGTAGTGAGGCTGCGGGAGCCAGAACCGGCGGCCAGCAGCCAGCTGGCGTTGTGGTGACCACTGTGACGACGAGCACAACAACATCCATCCTCGACGCCCTTAACCTGCTTATGGAACCCGGCAGCGTGGCAGAGCTGCGCATCTTGAACACGAAGCAAGCCACGATATCCGGCTACTTCTCCGAGTTCTCGAAGCTGGCACACGCTGCCACTCAGTACGACGGGAAAGCCCCGGCCATCTATGTGACGCTCAACCCCGTCAACCGGTCTCTGCTGGCCAGAGCGGCTAACCGAATGGGCTCCTACGCCAAGCACACAACTTCTGACGGCGATATCGTTAAGCGGCGATGGCTGCCGCTAGACTTCGACCCCGTGCGACCGGCGGGGGTGTCCTCTACCGAAGCCGAGCACCAAGCAGCGCTGGACCGTGCCAGGCAAGTGCGGGAGTGGCTGAGACTGCAAGGTTGGCCACTCCCCATCTACTCCGACAGTGGCAACGGCGCTCATATTCTTTACCGCATCGACCTACCGAACGACGCTGAGAGCACGGAACTGGTGCGCAGGTGCCTGGAAGCGCTGGCTTTCCAGTTCTCAGACGACGGGGTGCACGTTGATGTCAAAACATTCAACGCCGCTCGCATCTGGAAGCTGTACGGCACGCTGAGCGCCAAAGGCGACAACCTGCCGGAGCGACCCCACCGGCGGAGCAGGATACTCGAAGCGCCAAGTTCGATGCAGACCGTGAGCGCTGACCTGCTCACGGCGCTGGCAGCACGTTTGCCAGAAGCGCCGAGACACCAAGTCAAGCAGAGCGCTACCTTCAACCTCGAGGACTGGATAGCGGACCATAAGCTGCCTGTGGTGTCTTCCGGTTCCTGGAACGGCGGGATCAAGTACATCCTGAACCCCTGCCCCTGGGACGATTCCCACAACAACCGGGCGGCCTACATCGTGCAGTTTGCTTCCGGCGCCATCGGCGCTGGCTGCCATCACAACGGGTGCGCTGGCAAGGGCTGGGCGGAGCTGCGAACGTTGTACGAACCCAGCTACACCGTCCGTGCCGAGGATGCGACGACGAGTGGCAAGCAAAAACAGGAGCCTGCATTCAAGCTCTGGGGACACGACGACCTGCTCAAGGCCGAGTTTCCAGAGCAGCGCTGGATTGTCCACAACCTGATACCTGAAGGCTCGTTAGTCTTGCTCGG
>JAMDCE010000422.1 GCA_023489135.1 Chloroflexota bacterium | reverse complement strand
CTACTGTTCCAGCCATCTCGGGCAACCACTTTATCAAGAACAGTTCGAAAGGCGTATAGAAGCCCAGGAAGTACACCAGCTTATCGCCATAGGGTTCAAGACAGAGGTATTGGGCTGGAGGAACGGCTATTCGCTGGTCGGGCGGTGCCGCTTGGCTCAAGAAATGCGTGCCTTTTCGCCTGACGTCATCCATGGCCATGAGTTGCCTCCGCTTACTCAAGCTTGGTTGCATCTAGCTGTACCGCGTGCGGCGCTCATCTTATCAGAACATGGCAGAATCGCGCTGATGATCAAGCGGCAAGACAAGAGAACTTCATTTTGGCTCATGGGGATGGACTACCGAAGCGCCGATCGCGTCATTGTCCACTCAAGGCACATGGCCAGAACCGTGCAAGCATACTGCGGGGTCTCGTTATCTCGCATCTCTTTGATCCCCCTAGGTATTGATTTGCGGGAGTTTGACCCTCGGGCTACGAGAGTTCATAGCAGAGGGTTGGACAGCGTCGCTTTGAGCAATAGTTACGTGATTGGTTATGTAGGTAGGATCGAGAACACTGCCAAAGGTGTTGACTTTCTGCCCTATGTTGCACAGAAGCTGTTGCAGCAAGGCTGCGACGATTTTGAAGTCATCATCGCTGGCGATGGGCCTGATAGAGAGGAAACACAGCAACTATGCAAAGAGTTGCACGTTGGGCACAAGTTCCGATTCTTGGGATGGCAATCTGACGTCGCAGCCTTCCTAAGCGCTGTGGATGTGTTGGTCGTTCCTTCGCGATCTGAGGCTTTTGGGCTAGTGGCGCTGGAGGCATTGGCAATGGGAGTAAGGGTCGTCGCGTTTGACGTGGGCGGCATCAGGGATGTCCTAGAGGGATGTGAAGATGCCCGACTCGTGCCAGCGAGTGACCTGGATGCGTTCGCTAATGCTATACTGGTGTTTAAGCAGCGCTACGGTTCCTCTCGTTCTTGGCAGTCTCGCAGTTATGTTGAACAGCGATTTGATAGAGCACGTATGACGCGCAGGATCGAGGCTACATACTCAGCAGTGGTGAACAGCAGGGTGCCTTCTGACTGATCTCTTGTGGCATAGATACGATTGGTGATCGATGACTCAGTCCATAGCTTTTACCCGTTCAAGAAAGCAAATACCAACCAGACTCCTTTATTGTTGTCTACTTCTCCTCGCTTTGCTAGTTGGCGTCGCAGCCGACCACTCAAGAAGCATACTAATCTTGGCTGCCGTTGCTGCGGCTGCCATGGTTGCTTTCATCTTGCAGCGGCCGCGCTACCTGGTGTACTTCCTGGGCTTCTATACGCCTTTCGAACTGTTCTTGATAAAGTGGTTGCCCGAGATGGCTGGAACAGTAGTGCGATATGGGAGCGAAGCACTTCTACTACTCTCTCTAGTTGCGATTGTGTTGTACCGACTGCAGCAGCGCAGGTTCTTGAAAAGAACACCTCTGGATATCCCCCTGCTGTTTTTCGTCGGCTTCGCGGTTCTGTCGGCACTACTGAACGGGATTCGGTCTGAAGTAGCCCTCCTAGGACTGCGAATTCTATTACGATACGTTGTGTTGTACTACTTGGTGGTCAATATTAGTTTATCTCGAGAACGTGTGGTATTCCTGCTTCGTGGGCTGCTGGTGGTGGCCTTCATCGTCGCTATGGTTGGAGTGCTTGAGGGCTTTGTAGGTGATCCTGCTCACGAGTTCTTGAGTGTGAGCGAGATTCGACTGGGAGAAGTCGCGTTGCGGAGCGTTTCGTCAGGAGCCTCAACCGGTCGGTTTCGCTTCGTTTTCTCTACTCTGGGGCGCTACGACGCGCTGGGGACTTACCTGGTTGTTTTCACCGTCTTGGCTGGTACGCTCGGTTATCACTTCCCGCACTTACGACGATGGCTGGTGTCAGCGCTAATCGTGTTTGGCCTTAGTCTGGCAATGACATACTCCAGGCAGTCCTGGCTCGCGGTCTATATGGCTGGTCTTGCGTTTGCGTTTCTCGTACGTAAGAGGCATCCCTGGGGCGTACCCTTACTATTATCCTTCCCTGTGATCCTTGTCTTGATAGGCTTAAGCTTCTCCCATCTTCTACGCTTCTTTCCAGGTTCGCTGGACGAGGTTTCCTTGATAGAGCGTGCATTGGAACCTTTATCTCCTCAATATCAAGAGGTATCTCTATATCAAGGTGGGCGCATGTTTGTCATTCGCTTCGTCGGCGAGCGAATCATGCAGCAGGCGCCATGGCTAGGATTTGGGCCCGGCCGGTTCGGCAATCTCACAGCCGAGTTCTTCGGTGAAAACGCTGTCGAACTGGTTACCGACAACATGGCTCAGGCTAGCCTCGTTAATGACGTGAATTGGATTGTTGTCTTGGGACAATATGGTGCCCTGGGAACAGCAGCCTTCTTGTGGATGCATGTATCTATGCTGTATTTCGCCTGGCGAACCCATCATCGAAACAAAGATCCTTTACTACGCGCTGTAGCTTTAGCCTGCATTCTTTGCATTGTCAGCGCCTTTGTGCTAGGGTTCACAGGTCCCAATCTTGAGCAACGGGCCTTTTCTGCCTATGTATGGCTTGTCCCAGT
>JAMDCE010000212.1 GCA_023489135.1 Chloroflexota bacterium | reverse complement strand
GGAGAAGCCCAGGGTCAAGGCCATTCGCTCGACGGAGCAGGTTAGTCCGAAGAGGACGCGGAAGTCCTCCGGGTACCCCGGCACCCTTTCGAAAAGGACGGCCGGGGGCGAGGCGAGCTTGCCCTCGCGATATATCACTTCGGTGATGGCGCCCATCTCCAGGTTCCAGTCTGCGCCTTCAATCTTCTTTATCTGGCCGAAATCTTCGACCTGTCTCAGCCATTGGCGTAGGTCTTTATAGCCCACGGTGAGTCCTTTCTATCTACGGCCTATACGGTTGCCTAAACCATTTGCCGTCGATCTCGTGTCCCAGACCGACCTCTTTGGCTCGTTGGTAGACGAGGTTGGCCACGGCGGCGAATTGTACGCCCAGGCCGGCGCTCCCGCCGGTGCCTCCGCCGCCAAAAACGGTGATCCAGCCCGGCTCTCTCTGGAATCCATTGGCTATAACCGATCCCAGAGTCATCATTTTGGCGCTTATGTCGGTGTCTTTTTCCCTGAGCTTGCGCACTTCCAGCGGCTCGAAGCCGGCTGGCGCCCAGTGCGACGGTTTGATGGGCATCCGGACCAGGACGCGATCCGCTCGCTCCAGAGTTTTGCGGTCGATTTCCCGTCCCTGAATCGAGTTAGCGTGAGTATCGGGCGTCAGCCAATCGCCGTCCACCACAGGTTCCAGGGCGTTGGTTGCCAGCACCCACAGGTGTTTGTCAGCAATGGCTTCGTTTGCGCTATCTGCCGGAGCTAGATCGATGGAGGCCTGCTCCGAGTACGTCCGGCAGAACTCCGCACGGCGCTCTTTATTGCGGCCGTAGACCGAGATTCTCTTGAGGCCCGGCAGGGCCTCTTTCAAGGCCAGCGCCTGGGCTCCCGCTTGCCAACCGGTGCCGATCATCCCGGCTTCGGTCACGCCCTCCGGCGTGAAGCACTTGGCCGCCAGGCCGCTGGTCGCACCGACCCGGGTGCGCTGAAGGTAACCATCCTGCACCAGGGCCAGCGGCTCCAGCTGATCCATGATACCCCTTTCTACAGAGAAACCCCATTCATCCTATAGAAGGCATACAGGTGTGTCAAGAACCGCGAAGGGATTCGGACAACAAAGGGCAACCACTGGGCAACAATAGGCCCACATTATTGCTGGCCCTGCAACTCCGAGTAGATCCTCTTCACGCTGGCCGGTAGCCAGTTCTTCTTGCCCCAATCCTCGTACTCTCGAAGGTCCAGGGCACCGTGCGCCTCGTCTACAGGCACCTTCCGAGCCACCAGGTCGGCCACCCGCGCTCGGAAGGTGAGGAAGTATTGCCGGAGGCTATCGATGTTGTCTCTCCCATTCGCCACCGGCCCGTGCCCCGGCACGGTAAGGCGAACCGGGAGCGTGCCGATTCGCTCCAGAACTCGAATCCACTCCGCCGTGTTGCCATAAGTGGTGACGGGATGACACTCGTTAAAGAGAATGTCTCCGGCGAAAAGAATCTGTTCGTCCGGGAAGTAGATCGTGACATCGCCGGGCGTGTGGGCCCAGCCGGCGAAGCTCACCTGAGCGGTTCTCGCGCCCAGGTGCAGGGTCAGGCTGTCGGGTACCGTGATATCCGGGAGAGCCAGGTCGCCGAGACCGTATTTATCCCGGAGGCCCGGATCGGCCGCCATTTTCTCCAGAAACGATTTTCGGCCCTGGCTGGCCATTATGCTTCTGCAGGCCGGACTCGAGATGATGATCGTGCCTTCACGGGCCAGAAGGGTATTGGCAGAGGTATGATCGTAGCCATCGTGAGTATTGATCAGAAGACGCACCGGCTTATCGGTGACCTGACGGATCAAGCCGATCATTTCATCGAACCGGCGGACATCGTTGTCGATAAGGACTGCTCCCTCGCCGTAGGTGATCAGACCGAAGTTACTGTCGCCCCGGCTGTCCCCGGAGTCGGTGGTAATGACGTAGATTTGCTGCGCAAGCTCGACGATTTGCATAGCGTTACCCTCCGCTATCTAATGGTTTAGCTGCTCCAAGGTAATCCGGCGCGGACAATTGATATCGCTAATCGGCGGTCGATACGTTTCTGGCACGCCCGACGGGCAGGAGCGCTAGCGCGCCGGCAAGATAGGAAATCGCCATAATGACAAAGGCGCTGTTGAAACCGAAATTGTCGATGCAGAGGCCGATGACGTAGCTCCAGACCGCCCCGGCCAGGAAGGTGAGGGCGAAGAAAACGCTATAGGCCATGTCCAGCATCTCTCTGCCGCTAACGTCGGCCAGCAGTGCTTGGACCAGGGAACCCTGAGAATAAACCACCAAGCCCATCAGAATGATATCCACCGTAAGCGCTGCGATGTTGTGCCCCGCGGCCATTAGCCCGAGAGTGGATACCAGGGAAAGCAGGTATACAATAGTGCACAGGCGCTTACGGCCGAAGCTGTCGGCCATTCTTCCGACTATGAGCGGGCCGGCCACGCTGCCGACCATGAGCAAGGTGTAGAGCGTGACGTACTGAGCTGGATCCACTCGCAGGCTCTGCTGGAAATAGATGGGAACGTAGTTCATTACCACGCCAAGCCCTCTACCACCCGCTGCCGCGGTTCCGGCCAACACTATCAGCGCAATGTTGCGGTTCTTCAGGGGGGAAAGCCAGTCCCGGCCCGCCGAGAGCACCCCTCCTTTCTTGTCCCCATTCAGGGGTCGCAGCTTCCTTTGCTCCGGGATAAGGAGGATGCAGAGGGTGCCGACTAGCAATGGTATCGCCGCAAAGATAGCCATTGAGGCGCGCCAGCCGAAGGCGACGAGCGCGAGTGTCCCGAGGGAGGGAATAAGCAACGTGCCGGCATTTCCTCCGGCGAAGTTGATGGCGAAGGCGGTGCCGCGCAGTTTCTTGCCGAAGCCATCGGAGATTAGGGAGTTCCCAACGGGGTGCTGCGGGCTCTGGCTCATTCGCCCCAGCAGATTAAAGGCGAAGAAAGTGGGGAACCCGCCGGCAAGGGCGGTCAGACACATGCTTATCGCCAGGAATACATTGCCGAACCCGAGCAGCATTCGACGCGGTACGACCCTTGTCAGGAATCCGTAGATGCCTTGCAGAAGGCTGCTGACGCTGTTGCCAACGGCCAGCATCAGCCCCAGTTGAGCGTAGCTGAACCCGAACTCGGCCATCACGTGAGGGTAGATGATCGGCATCAGAGCGCTGTACATATGAGTGACAGAGTGGGCGGCGGCTACAAAACCGAGTGTTCGGTAAGGACTTCGCTTGGCGGAAGGTATTTCTTGGACGGCTGCAGGTGTGGACAACGGAAAGTTACTCCCTTCTATGATCCAGCGCCGCGCGCCCGCATTATAACATAACGACATTGGCGCACAAGCTGGCGAATGTAGTATTTGGTTGTCAATGATATGGGCAAACTTGCGCAGGAGGCTTGTTTGTAAGCGAATCTGTCTCTATAATGCCATCAAATGACCTTGGAGGAGGAATGGACATTATTGACGATCTAAGACAAAAGGTTGCCACGGCCTGCCGCCTCCTGCTTATGGAAGAGCTCATCGATTTCAGCGGCCATATAAGCGCTCGCATACCGGGGACGGATAGGGTGCTGATCAATCCTTTCGCCGTCAGCCGGGCGGACGTGAGGGCAGACCACATCGCCACGGTGGACCTGGCCGGGCAGCTCGTCGAGGGGAAATACGAAGCTCCCTCGGAAACGCCAATACATACCTGCATTTACCGAGCCAGAAGCGACGTGCTCAGCGTGGCTCACATTCATCCCCATTACGCGACGCTGTTCGCCATCGCGGGCAGGCCGCTGGTCCCGGTCACGACCCACGGCGCGGTCTTCGCCGGGCCCGTGCCCGTTTACCACGATCCCGACCACGTGAACGACGACCGGCGGGGTCAGGCCCTGGCGAAGGCGCTGGGCAGCGCCCGGGTGGTGCTGATGCGCGGCCACGGCGCAACGGTGGTCGGAGAGAGCGTCGAGGCCTGCTTTACCGCGTGCGTGTATCTCGAAGAGAACGCGCGCCGGCAATTGTTTTCCTCCATTCTCGGCACTCCCATAGCCTTTGACGAGGACGAGATTCGGCGAGTAACAGCGAGCACCTGGAAAGAGAAGACCTTCAAGAAGGTCTGGGACTACTTCGAATCAAGGGCCAGGAACGCCGGGGTGATCTAGGCGATTTGGCCCCTGTCTTCCTTCTCTTTTTCCTTCAACGCCTTCAGGACCTTCTCGGGCGTGAGGGGCAGGTCTCGAATTCTGACTCCCACCGCATCGTACACGGCGTTGGCGATAGCCGGAGCAACCGCTCCCACGGGGGCCTCTCCGAGTCCTCTGGCTCCGAAGGGGCCTATGGCCGTCGGTTGCTCGACGATTATGGTCTTGACGTCCGGGCAGATGTCGGCGGCCGGCACGTGGTAATCGACGAAGTGGGGGTTGGCCACTCGTCCTTCCTTGACTATGATCTCCTCACTCAGGGCGTAGCCCAGGCCAAAAGCGACCGCCCCGTGCAACTGCCCTTCGGCGCTCAGGGGATTCAAGGCAAATCCCAGGTCCTGGGCTACCGCGTATTTAAGCACCGAAACCTTGCCGGTCTCGGTATCCACCTCGACCAGGGCGGCGTGGGTGCAGAATATGGCTTCGCTGGAGAGCTTCTCATAGCGGGCGTGCTCGGACTGCCATTCGGCGCGCTCGACGGCCCCCGTTCCCACGATCACACCCGCGGGCGAAGCGAGCGCCGATTGCACCAGCGCCGCAAAACTGAGAGCTCGGTCGGGCGACCCTTTAACGTAGACCCGCTTATTCTCGATCTCCAGGTCGTCGGCATTCGCCTCCAGCCTGGAGGCTGCCAGGGCCAGCAACTGGCGGCGTACGTCCTGAGCGGCGAAGATCGCCGCGTGCCCGACCCGCGTGGTGCCCCGGCTGCCGCCCGGCCCCGTGTCGTAGGGGGTCACCTCGCTATCGCCGCCGACCACGCCGACCTCGTGGGCCTCCAGCCCCAGCACTTCACCCACCATCTGCGAAAGCACCATGTGCTGGGCACAGCCGATGTCCGCCATTCCGGTCAGCAAGACGGCGCTGCCATCGTCGTTGAGCTTGAGAATGCACTTGGTATCGTTGGGAGGGATGCCCACGGCGGTGTGCAGCGAGCCACAAGCCACGCCGAGGCCCTGCTTTGCCGTGCTCTTACGCATGTTCTGGCCAACGTACTCCGCAATTTGCTCGATGGTTTCGCTCAGACCAGTCCTGGCCATGGAGCCCTTCCTGCCTCCGGGCGCGGGATCTCCCTCCTTCAGTGCGTTCAAACGACGAACCTCGAACGGATCCAGGCCCGTCCGCCGCGCCAGCTCGTCCATCAGTGATTCGATAGCGAAGAGCACCTGGGGAACCCCCGGCCCTCGCACGTGGCCGGCCGGTATGCTGTTAGTGATCACCGACTGCCCACGGAGGCGGACGGCGGGGACGTTGTACGATCCCTGCAGGGTAGCGCAATGCTGAGCCATTCCGCCGACGCCGTCGCAATAGGCGCCGCAGTTGTAAACCACCTCGCCGTCCAGGCCCAGCAATCGCCCGTCGCGCGTGGCAGCCACTTTCAGCCTGATGGTGGCGGGATGGCGCACGAAGCTGGATGCCAGTTCCTCGTGGCGATTCAATGTTATCTTGACCGGCCGGCCGGTCTTGATGGCCAGCAGGACGCAAATCGGCTCTATCGTCGGCGCGCCCTTGCCTCCAAACTCCCCTCCGATGGCCGGGCAGATGATTCTGATCTTGGAGAGGGGCAGCCCCAGGCCGGCGCTGATCATGGCCCTGCTGCGGAAAGGCCCCTTGTTGGCCGGCCAGATGGTAACCTTGCCGTCCTTGCCAACCTCGGCCAGGCAGGACTTGGGCTCGATGAAGGCGTGGGAAACGGCCTGAGTGGAGAAGGTGCCTTCCAGGACGATTTCCGCCTGGGCGAAGGCCGCTTCGACGTCGCCCCTTTCGACCGTCACAAGGTTGCGCTGATTGCCGTTTCGGTTGCTGGGCCCTGCGTCCTCGTAACCGGCCAGGTCTTCGTGAATCAACGGGGCATCGGGCGTCATGGACTCCCCGGGCGTGAAGGTCGCCGGCAGCGGTTGATACTCCACTCGAATGAGCGAAAGCGCCTCCTCGGCGGTGGCCTCGTCGATGGCCGCCACGGCGGCGACCGGTTCCCCTATGTGCCGCACTTTGCCCCGCGCCAGCACCGTTCTATCTCGCAGAAACCGGCCGATGCGCGCAGGAGTCACAGCCTCGCCGGTGACCACGGCGTAGACGCCCTTCAACGCCGCCGCCTCGCTCGTGTCGATGGAAACGATGGACGCGTGGGCGTGAAGACTGCGCAATATCTTCCCGCATAGTGGGTTGCGCTTGCCGAGTCTTACGTCGCCGGCAAACAGGGCGGCCCCGGTAGCCTTGACCCTGGCGTCGCTCTTGGGCAGCCCTTTGCCGACGGTACGGGTTCGCTTCGAAGCTGATTCTGACAATTCGATCCACCTCGGGAGGACGTTATGTTACCGGCGCCCAGTATACAGCCTATTCGGCCACCAATCAACATGCCAGGCTCGCCCCTCAAAGGGTTAGGCTCGGGTCAGGTTTGATGGCCACTTCGGCAGAGAGCAATATCGGACATCTTATGCGCAACAACGGCGGGCAAGCGCTCTTGAACTAGCTGCGCCCTTGTGCTACTCTGCCAGCAACTGGGGAGGAGTTGATCCAATGAAGTGTTCCGGGGCAGACCTCATCGTCAAATACCTCAAGGCCGAGGGAGTCGAGTATCTTTTCGGTCTGATTGGCAGCGCCGTGCTGGACTTGCTGGACTCGGTGTCGCGCGAGCCGGCGATCAAGTTCATCCCCGTCCAGCACGAGCAGGCGGCCGCTTTTATGGCCGACGGATACGCCAGAGTGACCGGCCGGCCGGGCATATGCACGGCGACGGTAGGCCCGGGGGCGACGAACGTGATTGGCGGTGTGGCCCAGGCGTTCGCCGAATCCTCGCCGGTCATCGCCTTGCTGGGGGACATCTCGACGCTGCACTATGGCAAGGGGTCCTCCAATTTTCACGAGGTCGAACAAATCAACATTTACAAACCGGTCACCAAACTGGCGGTCAGGATCGAGCGGGAGGATCGCATCGTCGAGATAATGCGGCAGGCCTTTCGCACGGCAACCACGGGGAGAAAGGGTCCGGTGTACGTCGGCCTCCCCCGGGATGTGCAGAAGAATCCGGTCGAGGATGTGGAGATTCCACCGGTGGACGAGTACCGGCCGGCGGGCATCGTTCGCGGCGACGAGGAACAGATCGCCAGGGCCGCAGATCTGCTTCTGGAGGCGAAGCGGCCCGTGATCATCGCCGGTGGCGGCATCCGCTGGTCCAGAGCGCGTGACTCGATCGTTCAAATCGCGGAGCTGCTGCGCGCTCCCGTCGTGACCACCATGAAGGGCGTTATCTCCGACGAGCATCCCTATTGCCTGGGCCCGGTGGGAACCGTCGGCTACCCGGCGGCCATGCAGACCATCCAGCAGGCAGACGTGATCCTGGCCTTTGGCTGCACCTTCAGCCAGGTGGCCACGGCTAGCTTCGGTCACAAGGTGATCCCCGCCGGGGCCAAGATCATTCACGTGGATATCGACCCGACTGAAATCGGCAAGAGCTACCCGGTGAAGGTCGGAATCGTCGGCGATGCCGGCAGCGTGGCCCGGGACCTCCTGAGGGTGCTTGACGGCAAGATAACGACCTCCAACGGCCAGTGGGAGCAGTACTTCAAGCGGGCCAAGGAATCCTGGCAGCGGGAGATGGCCGGGATGGCCGCCTCCGACGAGGTGCCCATCAGGCGGATGCGGCTGCTGGGCGACATGAGGAAGGTTCTCGACGCCAATGCCGTCCTGGCCGCGGAAGCGGGGTCCACCCACGGCTGGTTTATGTTCGGCTATCCGGCCAACGAGCCGATTCTCGAGCCCGGCGGGTACAGCATTATGGGCAGCGCTTTCTGCATGGCGCTGGCGGCCAAGCTGGCCAGGCCCGAGAGACAGGTGGTCTCGATGATAGGCGACGGGGCCTTTATGCTGGTGATGCAGGAGCTGGCCACTGCCGTGGCGCAGAACATCCCGGTGGTCACGGTGGTGTGTCACAACTCGGTTTACGGCAACATGCGCTTGAAACAACACTTGCACTTCGACGATCGGTACATCGGGACCGGCTTGTACATTCCAAACCTGGCGGAGGTGGCCAGGTCTCTGGGTGCCCACGGTGAGAGGGTGGAGCAGCCGGATGAAATCATTCCCGCACTGGAGAGGGCTTTGCGCTGTGGCAAGCCCGCGGTTCTGGACGTGATGATCGACGACACGCTCGAAGGTCTGGAGCCGCCCAACAAGCTGAGGGTCCCTGATCGGTATTAGAGCGGTTTGCGACAGGATTCATCCAGGCACGAGGGCGCGGGGACCGCGCCCCGACAGGTTTGCACCCCGCCTGAGAGCCACAGCCTTTCGCAAATCGCTGCGTTGGTGCGGCCAGCAGGTCACTACCCACCCCTGTGTTTGCGGGATCGTTCCCTGCCCCCTAATGGGTGGACAGAGACGTCCGCTCCCACTATAGGTGACCAAGGCGTACGGATGGCAACGTCGCTGTGCCCTCAAAAGGTGCGCGGACGCCTTGGTCATCCACTGCCACAAGGCGGTGGTATGCGAGAACGAGAAAGCGGGCCAATAGCCGTGCGGTTATTGGCCCGCCAAGAGTGTTCTCGGCGCCAGGGAGACTATTTCTTGCTCGTCTTCGCCATGAATTTGGCCAGGACTTCCACCTGGTCCTTGGGCGTCTTCATTATGCGCTGCACCAGATTCTCAAGCTCCTGGCCGCCTAGCGGGTTCAACTCCTGTTTCGCTTTCTGGGCCTCTTCTTTCAATTGCGGGTCGGCCAGGGCCTGGTCAAATGCCTTTCTCAAGGCCGCCAATCGCTCCGGCGGTACGCCAGGAGGCGCGCTAAAGGGGCGTCCCATAGTCTGTCGCGAGAACACCACCCTGAACATGTTTTGCGTCTTCTCGTCCTTGCCGTATTCGGTCACCAGGGGCACCTTGGGGAGTTCGGGGTGTTTTTGCAGCGCCATCTGGACAAGGACGTTGATGAATCCGTCCTTGACCCAGTTGGCTCTGGTGGTTTTGACCGAGGACCACGACCAGCCGCAGCGACCTTGCACCTCGTTCCGCTCGAGGGCCAGGTTGATGTCGTTGCCGCCCGGGTAGCCGGAGATGATGTCGAACTTGGTGCCCAGCACGGCGTTCAAGAAATTGGGGAACATGTCGGTGTCGGCGCCAGGACCGGTGCCCCCGACGCGAAGGGGCGTCTTCATTACATCCTCGAAAGACTTGATCCCCGAATCGCCACGGGAGACGCAGACGCTGACCTCCTGGTTCATGCTGCCGACCCAGCCGTACTTGGTAGCGTCGTACTGAACCCCTTTCGCTCCAATCAACTGCTCACCCGGTATGCCGCGGTCGAAACTTGCGATTGTGGTGCCGTCTTTCGGCGCGACGTTGTACAGGTGGTTGGCTGCCAGCATGCTGCCGGCGCCAGGCATGTTCTGGACGATCACGGTTGGATTGCCGGGGATGTACTTGCCGATGTGCCGGGAGAGGAGTCGCGAGTAGAGATCGTAGCCGCCGCCCGCGCTGTTACCCACGATGATCGTAAAAGTCTTTCCTTTGTAAAACGATTCGACGCTTTCGGAGCCCCCCGACTTGGCGGCCGGCTTGGGCGCCTGCTGGTCGGCAGCGGGCTTCTGGCCGCTGGCTGGCTTGGCCGACTGTTGGCCGGTGGCTGGTTTGGCCTCTTGCTGGCTGCCTCCCGGTGTCGCCCCCGATGGGCTTCCGCAAGCCGTCAATAAGATCGCCACGACTAAGGGCACGCTGATCAGGAACCGCGTTTTCATTTGAACCTTTCTCCTTTCGTCATTTCTTATCCTCAGCCCTTACGGGAGGCTGCTCAGCCAACCCACCAGCACGCCCGACGGGAATGGCAGGTGGAGGAACTGGCTGAATAATCCCCAGGTGAAAGCCCATGTGAAGGCTGCCAGTCCCAAGGCGCGCCACCAGGGCTCCTTGGCGGCGAAGCGCAGATAAAGAGCTGTGTAGATCGGGATGACCTCTATGAACCCGATCAGGTACATGCCCGCGAAGTAGGCGAGCATCTGGGCGCCGACCGCAGCAATCTGTCGTCCTCCGGCCCTGGATAGCCCGGCCTCTTCTTCCACCGTTTCCTGGGCCAGCTCGGCCACCGCCATCTCGGCGGCCGAAGTCGTTCCCGCCAAGGGAGGCGAGCTTGTGGCTGTCTTGACCGGCGCGTCAGTCGATGCGGGCAGTCGGCGCGTGAGGTCCTTAGCCATCTGAAAGAGCGAGAGCGCCAGCATAGGGTAGGCGACGACCATTGGGAAGAGCCTCGAGTTGAGGGGCCAGCTCGATCCTTCGTAGATCATCCAAGAGAAAAGCCCCACCAGGGCCAGAGAAAAGACCCACTCCGGATGCGGTTTCCAGACGCGACCACTGGACATAACCTGCACCACCTCCTAACCTTGCCCGACTGCCGCGAGGCGGGCGGCTCGCCGCCTACGAAAGGCGGCCACCCTGGGAAGCGCGATACCTCCGACCGTGAGCGCCAGGATGACGATCACTGATGGTCGACTGAGCCAGGCGAACCCGCTCAACCGGTAAGAAATCCACATGTTCCGCTCGGTGATCTCGCCCAGGACGAGGGCCAGAACGAGCGGGGCCCGCGGCCAATCGTAGCGCATACAGACGAGGCCCACTAAGCCGACTCCCAGCATCAGCACCACGTCCAACAGGTTATTGCTGGCGGTAAAGGCGCCGACCGCGATCAGGATCAGCAGGAGTGGGGCCAGCAGCCGTCCTTTCATGAAGGTCATGGCGGCCAGGTATTTCAGCATTGCCACGGAGGCTGCCACCGCGAACAGGTTGGCCAGCACGACGGTCCAGACCATACCAAAGGTAACATCGAGGCGATTCTTGAGCAGCTCGGGGCCGGGGGTTAGCCCCACGATGAGAAAGGCCCCCAGCAGTATGGCCATGGCGGCTCCGGAGGGGATGCCGAAAGCGATCGTGGGCACCAGCGCGCCTCCTTCTTTAGCGTTGTTGACCGCGCCCACCGCCAGGACTCCCTCGATGGAACCCTTGCCGAACTCCTCGGGCTTCTTGGAGGTTTGCTGGGCGTGGGCGTAGGCAACCCACTGGGAAACCGAGCCGCCCATGCCCGGAATGAAGCCCATGAAAACGCCGATCAGGCTGCAGCGCACGACCAGCCACAGGTGGCGGAAGGTATCGGCGAAGCCGCGCACCACGCCTTGCCAGGCCACCTTCGCTTCTCCCTTCTTGGCGATGCTGGACCCCGTGAGCATAAGCTCCAGGATCTCGGGCACGGCGAAGATGCCCACCGTCACGGGCACAATCTTGATACCCTCCCAGAAATAGAGCTGTCCGAAGACGTAGCGGGGAATCCCGCCCTGGGGGTCGGCGCCTACCGCCGCCAGGAAGAAGCCGATACCACCCATCAGAACGCCCTTGAGGAGGGACCTGGTGCTCAAGACCACCACGTAGCTGAGGCCGAGCAAGGCCAGCACCAGGAACTCCGGCGCGCCGAAGCTCAGCACCACTGGACGGATAATGGGCACCATGGCGGCGAGGGCGAAGGCGCCGATCCAGGCGCCGATGAGAGAGCTCATCAGGACTGCTCCCAGCGCCCGCCCGGCCTCGCCCTTCTGCGTCATCGGATACCCATCCATAATAGTTGCCGCCGAGGCCGCTTCGCCGGGTACCGCGAAAAGGACGGAAGTAATGTCCCCGGTGGTGGCGCAGACCGAGTGCATGCCCAGGAGGAAGGCAAAGGCGTTCACCGGTTCCATTGAAAAGACAAAGGGCATCATCAGCGCCAGGGTAACTGCGCCGCCGAGCCCCGGTAAGATGCCCACCCAGAAGCCAATGAACGCCCCCAGCAACATCAGGCCGATGGTGGGCCATTGAACAACCTGTAGGAAACTGGAGAAGAAGATGTCCACCTTTCCCTACCCCCCAACCCGATCCATCAGATTCACTACCCCGCTACACCCTTATCCTCTGGCTAGCCTGCTTCTCTCCGGTCTTGTAATGCTCGCCCCTGAGGGCCAGTTCGGCTTCCTCTTCCAGCTCCGCGTCCCACTGGCCAAGGGAGTACCCGTACCAGGGCGTCTCCGGCTTGAGCTTCGGCAACCCCAGTTCCTCCCAGATTCCTCTGGCCTGTTCCATGTACTCCTGCTTGGGCAGCGAGACGGGTGGGAAGGGCTCCTTCAAAATCGCGTTGACCAGCAGGGCCGAATCGTCCCCCGTGCCGTGGTACGAGGCCTTCTCTTCCGTGACGCTGATCCCCTGGAACGGAGGGGCGTGTCCTTTATCCATGCCCGAGACGATCTGGATGTCCTGGTCCGGCTTCATGCGGTAGCACATGGCCCATAGGACGGAGTCGACGTTCTCGGGATCGATGTCTTCGTCCACGGCCACGACTATCTTTCCCACGCCGTGGTGGAAGGTGGCGGCGGCGTGGAGCGCCCGCCAGACCTCGGTCTTGCTGGGCTTGGACATCTGCACGATGAGGAACTTGCGTAGGTTGGTCAGCGGCTCGTGCATTACCACTCGCTTGACGCTCTTGATGCTGAGATCGTCGCGCAGGTGCTTGGTGAACATAATATCGTAGCCCATCTTCTTGATCACGCTGCTCTCGCTAGGCGTGACCTGGCTGATGAACGAGACGTAGATCATGTCCTTGCGATGGGTAATGGCCGTCACTTCCATGTAGGGGTTGAGCTGGCGCGGGTGCATGTAGCCGTGGGATTCCCCGAAGGGTCCTTCCGGTTCCAGGAACTCGGTGGTGATCAACCCTTCGATGACCAGCTCGGCCTCGGCGGGTACCTCGATGTCCACGGTCTTGCACTTCACCAGGCGGATCGGCTCCCCCGCGAGCCCACCGGCTACTGCCAGCTCGTCCACGCCGTAGGGGACTTTCTGGACGGTGGCGTAGGATACGGAGGGCGGCACTCCGATGACCAGCGCCGCCGGGAGAGGCTTTCCTCGCTCGCGGCACTTGGCCATGTGCAGGTGAATGTGCTGACCGGTCATAGGATACAGGCCGACCCGGTCGCGGGCCTTGATCTGGCCGCGGTAGTTGCCCTGGTTGCGGACGCCCGTCTCTATATCTTTCGTAAACCAGTGAGTGCAGGTGGTGTAAGGGGCGTTGTCGAAGCCGGGAGTGGAGATCGGTATGGGAAACTCGCTCAGCCCCTCGGCCAGCACTTCATCGCGGAAGTGGACTTCCTCGTGGGCCGGGCCGTCGCTCACTACTATAGGATCGATCGGATGGCCCAGGGCGTAATTCCACTTGGCTTCTATCTCCTCCGGCCGGCATCCCATTCCCACGGCGTAAACGTACTTGGAAGCCGCCAGGGCGCCCAGCGCGACCGGATACGGGTACTTCTTGCCCCGATTATCTATCACGTTCTCGAATAGAAACGCCTTGCGCTGCTCCTCGGGGATTCCACCGCGATACTGCCAGCGCACCAATGCGTGCAACTCGGTGTCCTTGTTGATTTCTCGCTTGACTCTCACCAGTAATCCGGCGGCTTCCAGGTTGGCCAGGTGGTCGCGCAGGTCCGGATAGCCGCGGAGCGCGAGACCCACTTCGTCGCGGGCCTTCTCGTCGATTGCCATTTATTCCTCCTTGAACCAGTTGATTATCAAACCTTGACCTGTCCTACAGATCGGGCGAACTTCGCCGGGGTCATGCCCTCCACCCGACGAAAGAGTCTGACGAAGTGGCTTACGTCCTTGAATCCAACCCGAACTGCGGCCTGCTTGGTCTTGACCGGGGAATTGCGCAGCATGTCCTTGGCCGCTTCAATCCTCACCTTGTTCAAGTAGTCCTGAAA
>JAMDCE010000351.1 GCA_023489135.1 Chloroflexota bacterium | reverse complement strand
CTACTGAACAGATCTCTGTTCCAAGTTACGGGTATGATTACCGCGACCTAAGACAGATTCGAGGTATTCATAAGCAGTTCGGCAAGGTCAAGCTGAAGACCTTTCCCCAGATGGGCTTCTTCAAGAGCTTGTATTACCAGAAGGTACGCGGAATCACATCGATCAGTCCTCTCAACTATATGCCGTACAATAAGGCTAAGGCCATACAGATCCTCGAGAGTGAACTGGGATGGCGGTATTACGGCGGCAAGCACTACGAGTCGATCATTACTCGTTTTCATCAGGCCTACATTTTGATCAATAAGTTTAGGGTGGACAAGCGCAAAGCGCACCTCTCCAACCTCATCTACTCGGGCCAGATCACGAGGGAGGAAGCCCTGGAGGAACTGCGTAAGGAACTCTGTCCCCCTGACATGCTTGCAGGGGATCGGGAGTACGTGATTAAGAAACTGGGCTTGACAGAATCCGAGTTCGAGGAGATTATGGCGGCGCCCCCCAGGAGCTACCGTGACTATCCCAACGAGGAATGGTTGTACAGGTCTTATGCCCTGCTGGCGCGCCGCACGAAACCCTTGCGAACAACTCTAGCCATTCGTCGCAGACGCCATCTTCTCGAGTCCGGACTGCAATCAAAGCCGTCGACAGAGCTGGACTAGCATAAGGGCTTCGCCTGTGAACTTCCGCTTTCAAAAATTCACCACAACCTACCAGGATTTCGCGCATCAGTTCCTCGCCGCTAATCCTGGCTGTTGGGAGCTATCGTATCAAGAGCTCTACGATCGCTTCATCAACACCCGATACGGGCTGTCAGACTACTATGCCAGACACCTGCAGTCCCTGGGTCACGAGGCGCAAGACCTCTTTGCTTCGTTTGAGCCCCTGCAGAAGGCGTGGGCCAGGGAGCACGGCGTGAAATACGGCGAGCGCAACTGGCTTAGGGATATCGTCCTCGCCCAGGTGAAGTCGTTCCAGCCGGACGTTCTGTACTTGCAGGATCTCTATCTTTTTGACGCTCCCTTCCGACGGCAATTGCGAGACGCTTGCGACAAGCCGGTGCTCGTTGTTGGCTGGAGGTCAGCGCCTACCAGGAGCTTCGCCGAGCTCCAGGATCTCGACCTGGTTCTGACATCAGTTCCGAATCTCCTTCGCGCTTTTCGGCAGGCCGGGGTCAGAACCGAGTGTATTCCATTCGCCTTCGAGCATACGCTTCTGGATGTGCTGCCACCTGTCGTAGAGGCAGATCTTGATTTTACTTTTGTCGGCAGTCTCCAACGCAAGGGGGGACATTATTCTCGTCGTTACGCGCTGGTGGAGCAGCTTATGGCGGCGACTCCGTTGCAGGTGTGGGGCGAGGAGGTTGAGCACTTGTCGGCAGCGCGGCGGTTACTCTACAAAACAATTTACCAGGCTAACGTAGCCCTCAGCACGATTGGCCTCGCGAGGGAACAGCGTCAGAAGTGGCCGCTCGTGCATCGCGGAGCATCTTGGACATCGGACCCAACCCGGGCGTTTTTGAGGGAGCGCTTCCCCCACCGCTGCCACGCACCCGTGTTCGGACTGCACAACTACGAGGTCCTGCGACGCTCAAGAATCACTCTCAACTCACACATAGATGTGGCCGAGAACTACGCGGGAAACATCCGGCTTTTCGAAGCCACCGGCGTTGGAACGTGCTTGCTCACGGACTGGAAGGACAATCTGCCCGAGCTATTCGAGCCGGATGTGGAAGTAGCTACTTACCGCAGCGCCGAGGAGTGTGTCGAAAAAGCACGCTACTTGCTCGACCACCCGGCCGAAAGCAAGGCTATTGCCGCTGCCGGCCAGAGGCGCACACTACGAGATCACACTTACTATCAGCGGGTGCAGCGGTTGGGGGACATCCTCAGCAGTCACATGGCTAAGGTAAGAAGGCCGTTGGCTGCGACATCGGTAGGGCCTTGACCTTTGCAGCCTGAAGCACTGAAAGGGGAACAGGCCGTCGTGGAAAACGGACGACTGGCGCGCGTTCATCGCTACCTGGGTAGACGGCTTCACGAATGGCAAAGACCGCAAGCGCGAGCCCTCAGGCAACTCAGGCATTCAATAGGGCATCTTCCTCGCCGCCAGCACGGCATCGTCCAGGTGTGGGGGTGGAACCTGGAGTTTGTGGACGCAGCCTCTTGCATTTCCGCTTTTGATTACATTGTCGTTCGAGGCTGGAATGATTTCACACCGGGCACCACGCGCCCGCGTATACTTGATTGCGGGGCAAACATAGGTATATCGGTCTTGCATTATAAGCGCCTCTGGCCCGAGGCGGAGATCGTTGCCTTCGAGGCAGACCCTGCGATTTGTGAGGTGCTCGGGCGCAATCTGCGCCGCAACAGCGCCTCGGATGTGGAGATCGTGCAAGCCGCGTTATGGGATACCGAGGGTGAGGTTACGTTTCAACCTGACGGCACCGACGCTGGAAGAGTTCTTACAGGGGTCGGCGGTGCTGTTGGGATCCGGGTGAAGACGCAGCGCCTGGCCGATTACCTGGAGCAGCCCGTTGATCTGGTAAAGATGGATATAGAAGGAGCTGAGACGCGGGTGTTGGCCGACTGCAGG
>JAMDCE010000177.1 GCA_023489135.1 Chloroflexota bacterium | reverse complement strand
TGATAACCAGCATGATGACCCAGCCAATCAACACCGTGAGAATAGCTTTGCCCGTCGAGAAGTCCAGGGCCTGCCGAACTGCGACCACGCCGGCAACCAGCGCCCAGATTTCGGCGAGGATCACGATCAGTGCTCCGATTAAGGGAATGAAGCCGAGTATTTGCAGTGCATTAGGCGTGTAAGCGAAACCAATCGTACGAAGCAGTTCTCCGTAACTGGCTGTTCCTCCAAACAACGTCGTGCCGACCAGGTAAGTAACTAGCGACCAGATGGCCCATCCAATGACGGCCGCGATGATCCCACCTATCAAGCCGCTTACGGCTATGCTGGGAACGCCCCTGACTATGCCAGCCAAGAGGGCGCCGACGCCAGATGCGATGGCGACGATAACGACCACAATTAACGCTTGCCAGGTGGCGCTTGTATCCCGTTCCAGTTCCTCGTAGACGTCGACATCCAGTCTCGCCGCTCTTATCATTCTATCAACAGTGCTAGATGCTGCCCGTTCCATTGCATCTTGCTCCTCGACGCTTTGCGTCTTTGCATTCTATATTGATTGTACATCGGCCTCCCTGGTTTTTCAACGGTGCCAGCTTAATGGTCTGTGGCCTGGCAGCTACTTGATAATTGTGTAACGCTCGAATAAGTGCTATACTTGCTCCCAGCCCAGGCAGGACGCGGCGATAACTTGTATTTGTGCTATGAGGTCATTCATCTGGCGCAAACGAGCAAACTGGTCTCCTGCTCACCCCTCGTCCTGATCTCCTCAACTGTTTCCCAAGAAAGCTCCGAAAGGGGAGAATAATGGAAAGCGTCACGGTCAGGCTGGATCGTTTGCCTTTGAGTAGGTTTCACTGGCGTGTTTCTTTGGTCGGAGGCGTGGGTTCTTCGCTGCGATCGGTTGGCATAGGGATGCTCACGTTCGTGCTGGCGAGCCTCGTCGACGAGTGGGGGTTGAGTCCGTCCGAGGTGGGAGCCGTTGGCAGCGCCTCGATTGCCGGAATGGTCCTCGGCATCGCTCTCGTGGGCGCACTTGCGGACCATTTCGGACGCAAGACCATGTTTCAAGTAAGTTTACTTGTCTTCGCCCTTGGAAGCCTGCTATCGGCACTTGCGTGGGATAACAACTCGCTCCTGGTCATACGCTTCTTGACAGGTATTGGGCTGGGCGGCGGGTCACCTGTGGTCATCACGCTCATTAGCGAACTTTCACCTTCGAGGTACCGTGGTCGGTTGCTGCTGCTGCTGGAATCGTTCTGGGCAATCGGCGGTACGCTCGCAGGGATCATCGCCTTTATTGTAATCCCCCGTTGGGGGTGGCGCACGGCCTTCGTTTTTGGAGCTTTGTCTGGTCTTTACTTTTTTGTAGTGGCCAAGTGGCTCCCAGAGTCGCCGCGTTTTCTGCTCAGTCGCGGCAGGACTGCCGAGGCGAACCAGATTACGAGGCAGGCGGAAGTTGCGTGTGGTATCGCTGGCGAGGATGATCTCTGCAGTTCTGAGCCAGCGGGCAGAGCGCCTGAGCGCAGATCGCGCGTTGGGCTGCGTGAACTGTGGTCGAGGCCTTACATCAAGCGCACTATCTGCATATGGGTGCTTTGGTTCACCGTAGGATACGTCTACTACGGAGTATTCGTCTGGCTACCTTCGCTCTTAAAGGCGTCCGGCATGACCCTCAGCCACTCGTTTGAGTACTCGATCATCATCCTGATGGCGCAATTGCCGGGTTGCCTTACTGCTGCTGCTCTAGTAGATAGGATCGGCAGAAAACGGACTCTGGTGCCTTTTATGATTCTGGCTGGCATTGCCACATATCTTTTCGGTATCGCCAGGACAGCAGAATCTATTCTGCTTTGGGGCTGTTTGATAGCTTTCTTTAATCTCGGTGCCTGGGGGATTATGACTGCTTTCGGCTCGGAGCTTTACCCAACCAGGTTGCGCAGCACTGGCCTGGGCTGGGCCAGCGCCTTTGGTCGCGTGGGTGGCATCATCGCTCCAATTGTCACAGGTATGGTCTTGGGGCAATGGAGCAGCAACTACGAGCTTCTGTTCACTCTGTTCGCCGTCATGAGCTTTGTGGGCGGGCTAGTCGTTGCGCTTCTGGGCGAGGAAACCTCTGGACGCAGCCTGGAGGAGTTAGCCGCGTAGTCAGCCCACCCAGCAAGCCAACAAGTTGACATAGTTTGCGGAATCTTGTAGGATAAGAAGAGTTCATCGATATATCAATATCATGCTCGCATGCGGGCAGTATTGGACAGTTGGGCTGAGAATTCACAAGTTGGCCTTGACATCAAGTGGCGGCAGTGTACCGCCACTCGCCATAAACTGCGCAAGATTATCCTTAGAACCAGAAACTACGCCATCTCAGCGGCGGGTGATGGAGGACAACGGTTACATGACAAAGAAACTAGTTATTGTGGAGTCTCCAGCAAAGGCTCGAACTGTAGGCAAGTTTTTAGGGTCCGACTACATCGTTAAGGCATCGGTCGGCCATATCAGGGATTTGCCGGCAAATCGTCTTGGCGTAAACGTCGAAAACGATTTCGAGCCACGCTACGTGATTCCGGAAAAGAAGAAGCCAGTCGTCAAGGGTC
>JAMDCE010000106.1:1160-2627 GCA_023489135.1 Chloroflexota bacterium | reverse complement strand
CGACATCGCAGTGTACTTGTACCTAACCGGCGACGCACTTCACCCTACTTCAATACGTCATTATGCAAGAGGCTCAGATCTGTGACGCGTCCGCGCCAGGGCTGAGTAGAGCGGAATGCGGAAATGCCTCTCCACGGAGCGCTGAGAGGTTGGCTAACTTGGTTGCTTGGGACGGCTTTTTTTCTGATGGATCAATCGTTCTAGCTGTTCTGATGGCACGAGTTACTCGGGAGGAATAGCTATGGAGGAAGATCTGATAGGTTCCTTCAAATCGTTCGCCCGACGCAGAATCACACGCTGCGACCGCTGCGGGAGGCCAATCCTCAGGAGTTCAGCCAAAATCACCAGTGACGGGCTGGCGGAAGACACGTTATCCGAGTACGAGGAGCTTTGCGAGCAGTGCAGCCTGCCCGACGCGGAAAACCGTCGAGGGGACGAGTGAATCACGACGGGGACCAGTAGCTAGACCGGAAATGCTCTCAGGCCGGGATGCAAGGCCGCCAGCGGGTGGCCCGCGTGCCGGAAAGACCACGGTGTTCCCGGGGGAACACGGAAGCTAGCCCTCGGTAGACGCAGGTGCGCGTTCCGTTCGGGGCCGCTGGATCAAGCGGGAACGGCTTGCTTGCTCTTGTAGTCCTCGATTGCCCGGTGGAGGGCGTCGGCGGCCAGGTTAGAGCAGTGCATCTTGTTGGAAGGAAGCCCGCCCAGCGCCTCGGCGACCGCCTTGTTAGAGATGGCCATAGCCTCGTCGAGCGTCCTTGTTAGAGATGGCCATAGCCTCGTCGAGCGTCTTGCCCTTCACCATTTCCGTGACCATGCTGCTGGTGGCGATAGCCGCCCCGCAGCCGAAGGTCTTGAACTTGATGTCCTCGATGCGGTCGTCCTTCACCTTGATGAAGATCTTCATTATGTCGCCACAGACCGGGTTCCCTTCGGTCCCCACTCCGTCCGCGTCCGCGATCTCCCCCACGTTCCGTGGGTTGCTGAAGTGGTCCATTACTAGATCGGTGTACATTGTACTTTGCCCCTCTTAATCACAGTCGAGCGCCAGTCCGCTTCTCAACGTCCTCACCCCGGCGGTGATAATCCCTACTGTTTTACTTGGAATTATTATACTTCGGGTTAGGGGACATGTCAATATTGATGAGGACTGACACATACCCAGTGTTAGGCTGCTTTGAGTACAGTCTTTGGCGTTACACCACCGAAACTAGCCACTCGGCCTCGCAAGGGCAGCCGTTGGGCGGCGAGGTCGCCGAGTTGCTTACGGTGAAGCGGCTTTGTCCCCTGCTAGCAGGCGAGCACTGGGTATGCCTGGCATTGGCTGGCGCACCCGATCACGAGAGCGGTGAGAATCACTAAGGATTTTCAGCCCAACACTTTGGCCTCCTTTCCCTTGCCAGGGAAAAGCGAAAGGTAGGCGCTATCTGGGCGTCTCCGAATGGCCTCCCCGCCATCCACCCGCCG
>JAMDCE010000106.1:0-1150 GCA_023489135.1 Chloroflexota bacterium | reverse complement strand
GCCGAGCCGCCAATGCACACATGTTACGTTAGTCTGACACTCGCCTCGCGTCTGCTACTTCTCGCTCACTGGTGTTTACCAGCCTGCACGAGAACATCAAATCGTTCCCGTCCACTATGAGTATATCGTCGACCGCCAACCACAGTACCGTGTCAGTTCGTTCGAGTGGCGAAACCTGCCAAAGCAAGCCATCCTCCAAAAGAATGAACTCTCCGTCCCCTATCACACTATCAATCCAGTGTCCCTTGCCATAGCAAGTTGACGTGAGAGAGGGCGGCCGTCCTTGCACCGAGAGGGCTGGCAGAGAAACTGGCGCCGAAAGCTGGGGTCCTGGTGAGTTCCTTGGGGGATCGTTTTCCCACTCAAACCGCTCCGTGTTCAATACCCTGCTGAATCCCATATGGCCCATTCACCCACGTCCTGTAGCCATCAGTAAAGGCAGTGAAGTTGTCGGATTTGCGCCATACCAAGAGTCCCTTGGTGGTCTCCTGGAGAGCGTCGCCATTCTGTGGATGATAGTGCTCGTTCACGCTGCAATCACCAACGATATGTGGGACCGCATCATGAAGAGTCTTGAAGCCAAGGACAAAGCGGCAGCCATCTGCACTTGCGTTTGCACCAGAGAACGGCAGCAATATGACTACCAGAGGAACGACCAATGCGAGCAATAGCCAGAATCGGCGCATAGCATACCTCCTCACATGAAAAGCACTCCCTGTAGTCTGGAAGAACCAGCGGGGGGGTGCGATCACCCCACTCCTGCTACCGTCTACTTCGCGCTCCACCTTTCCTCGTTTGAAGGCGCTCCTTCGACGGGCACCTCGTACACTCCGTGAAGCATCCCAAGGTCGTTCACACCCAATACGGCCGCCTTCGTGCCTGTGACCGAAAAGTTGTCGAACCGCGATGCCACTGGTGCTGTGCTCCCACTTTGAGCACGTAGACCTATTCGCACATTCGTTGCAGTCGTGTTGTTCTGCCCGGTTGCAACCAGATAACCATTAATATAAACGCCCACATCGCTCCCAGTACGCGCGATACCCAGACGATTAGTTGCCGAACCGGTGTTTATCAGGCTTGAAGATGTCCATCCCATCAACTGCGTCCAATTGGGACTAACGTACATCCAGATGGAGAACTGGCCCGCGTC
>JAMDCE010000016.1:1373-2593 GCA_023489135.1 Chloroflexota bacterium | reverse complement strand
AGACTATGTCGCAGGTGGAGGTGCTCTACGGAGACGACAAACTTCGCTTCGAGGTGCCGGAGGACAATCTAGCCGGGGTTGTCGAGCCCAGGCTGCCCGAACCCCTTCCTGACGTATCTAAGGCGGTTGCCCAGGCGATTGAGAACCCTGTGGCCGGACCCAAGTTCTCCGAGCTGATCGGCCCTGGAAAGAAGGTCGCTATCCTCAGCGACAACTTTGCCAGGCCTACTCCCGCTCATCAGATTCTTCCTCCAATCTTGGATGCGGTGAAGAAGGCTGGCGCGGAGCCCAGGATCATTATCGGCAATGGCGGTATCCGCGAGATGACCGAGGAGGAGTTGGAGCGAAAACTGGGAGCGGATATCCTGGACAGCAGTATTCCGGTTATCCAGAGTCAGGCAAAGAAGAGGGACGACTTCGAGTTCATAGGACTCACCAGATATGGCACTCCAATCGCAGTGAACAAGTACTTCTTGGAGTGCGACGCCAGCATCAGAGTTGGCACGACCCAGTTGAACCTTTGGTCGGGATATGGTGGAGGCGGTTCCATCGTCCTGCCAGGGTTGGCTTCCTTCGAGACCATAGAGTGGAACCATCGTTTGATTACGGCAAGAGGTTCCCAAATTGGCACCACGATGCCGGAAAACGTCATGCATGCGGACATCGAGGACGCCGCTCGAGTGGCCGGGCTGAAAATGGGAGTCAACGTCATCCTTAACCCGAAGTGGGAAGTTCTGGATGTTCGCGCGGGTGAATGCGTGGCCAGTCACGCTAGTTCGATCCAGAGATACAACGAGATCTACGGCTGCAAGGCCGTTGGTTTAGGCGGCAAGCCGGGTGATATCGCCATCAGTGGATCATTCCCTTGGGACTTCTACTTCGCGCACGCCTGCTGGTCCGTTGCGACTCTGGACAAGGTGATCAAAGACGGAGGAACCATAATCGTCGCCTCGCCATCTCTGGGTGGGCTGGCTCATTTTGCTCATGTAAAAGACTATATGCCGCCTAACAAGGAGAATCAAGGACGTTTGCTCCACGACATTTTTTACGGCCGGCAGGAACTCTGGCACGCCGCTCTTTGGTACCCTATTTACGAAGTGATGATGAGAAAACAGGTCTTCGTCGTCACCGGAGAGAAGAACCTGGGAGCGTTCGCCGAAGCTGGGATCAGGCCATTCACTTCTATGGACGAGGCCCTGGAGGTGGCCCTGCACAGGCAC
>JAMDCE010000016.1:0-1363 GCA_023489135.1 Chloroflexota bacterium | reverse complement strand
ATGGAAAATGGACCCAGGCGACGCTGTAGGCACGGCGGGTCAGGGTGGGGATCAGCGGGGCCGAGCGGTACCCCGATCCCCAGCGCTGACAGTGGAGAGAAGGAGCTCGGAGAATCGATGAGCAGAGGTGCGGAGGAACTGCTATGAGGAACCCTGACCTGACTTTCCCGCTCAAGATAGGCCACGACGAGACCACTTTTACCATTCCGGCGAGGAACTACCTTTCCACGTTGGAGTTAGCCTCCGCTCCGGCCATGGAGCGCCCGAAAGAGGCTGTGCTCAACGTTTTGCGGAAACCAGGTGGGTTTACCCCTCTGGCGGAAGTAGTGAGGGCGGGCGAGCGGGTGGTAGTTCTGGTAAACGATATTACCAGGGTAGTTAGAACGGAGGTCTTCCTACCGCCAATTCTGGACGAGCTGAACCGAGCCGGCGTGCCGGATGAAAATATCGTAGCGATGATTGCCCCGGGCACTCACCGCCTGTCTACGGAGGAAGAAAAGAGGAACATCGTCGGAGCGGAAGCCTTTCAACGAATTAGGGTTCTCGATCACGACTGCCACGACGATACCAACCTGGTTGACCTTGGGACGACGAGTCGAGGCACGCCTGTTCTGCTCAATAAGCGCGTTCTTGAGGCGGATCGGATTGTCACCACGGGGGAGATCACTCACCACTTCGCCGCCGGATACACTGGTGGACGGAAGAGCATTCTACCAGGAGTAGCGGCATTCGAGAGCGTCAACGCCAACCACAGAATGATGCAGGACGAAAGAGCAGAGCCAGGCCGGCTGGCCGGCAATCCCTTGCACGAGGATCTGATGGAGGCCGCCAACCTTGTCAAGGTCGATTTCACTCTGAATGTAGTTTTGAACGAAAACCGGCAGTTTGTGGCCATGCTGGCTGGCCATCACCGGCAGGTTCTGGAGAGAGGTCGCCAGGTTGCCGATGCCACGTTCGGCGCGACGGTGGACGGGCTAGCCGATGTGGTGGTGGCTAGCTGCGGTGGGTATCCAAAAGACATTAACCTCTACCAGTCTCAGAAGACGCTGGAAAACGCAGTCAGAGCAGTGAAGCCGGGAGGCACCATCGTCCTGGTGGCAGAGTGCGCGGAGGGTCACGGCTCAGAGAAGTTCTACCAGCACATGGTGTCGCATAAGACTCTGCAAGAGGTGGAGGAAGCAGCAAGGGCTAACTGGGCGATAGGGATACACAAAGCCTTCTTTTTTGCACGCCTTTTGAAAAAGGCCGACATCGTTCTCACTTCGCGCATGGATCCCAGGATTGTCAGGGATCTTTTCTTGGTCCCAGCGGCCTCGCCAGAGGAGGCCCTACGTTTTGTGAGAGAGAAACACGGGAACGACTG
>JAMDCE010000348.1 GCA_023489135.1 Chloroflexota bacterium | reverse complement strand
CCCCAGACCGTATTTGAGCCACCGCCGATCATATGGCTGGAAGTGGTGGTCAAGGTCGTCGAGCCGCTCAGATCGGGATTCATCCTCACGTTCTCGAAACCGCCACCCCTCAGGGGTCTGTTTGAGGCCGGTACACTGGTGTTCTCGTCAGACAGCGCTACTGTAGCCGTGATGAGGAAAAGCCCGTTCCTGACGTCGGTATATGCACCAAGTCCCCCACTATGGCAGCTATAGCAGAACGCACTCTTGTCAGTAGCCGTAGCAGCCGCTTTCAGTAAGCTGACACCCTGCGCGGTATGCGCCCTGTGACAGGCAGCGCACTTGTCCGTCGTCGCCGTGTAACTACCGTGCACGCCGTTGTCAGCCAGGGCTTTGCCCACAAGTCCCAGGCTCAATAGCAAAACGGCGGTGCCAACAAGGAAAAGTCTCACGTCCCTCTTCCATTTCTCGGTACCGAGCCGAACAATGAACGTTAGGATAATTGAACTGGCCATCGTCGAAACCCTGTGCGCCGAAGCTAAAAAGGCGTCTGGGACTCTCGTTAACGTCGTAGACGACCACCGCGTGGTTCGTCGCGTCCACCACATACAGTCGCTCAGAGAAATCGACGGCCAGGCCACGGGGCAAACCAAGACGGCCAATTGAGGACACCAGCCGGCCACCGTCGTCGAAGACCTGAACACGACCGTTGTTGCCATCGGCCACGTATATGCGGCGCTTGTCGTCAGAAGCAACGCCATTGGGGAAAGAGAATTGGCCCGGTTGCACGCCCTCGCCGCCCACGCCGAGAGTGATCCTGCCTAGCGCATCGAAAACCAGCAGCCGGTGCGAGCCTTGCGCCGCATCGGTAACCAGTATATTGCCCACCCTGTCAAAGCCAATGCCCAAAGGCGACCAGCTAGGTGCGCCGTCCGGCGGTAAAGCGGCGCCGAGATACTCGCCATTAGCATTGTAGATATCCAGCGAGTGCCTCAGCGCATCCGTCACGTACACTTTGTCTCCGCTGGCAGCAATATATGCCGGAAAGCGCCCGCCGGGCTGTGAGCCTGGCGGCGCAAAGCGGCCGACCTTCCTGCCAAGCCGGTCGAAGACGACGATCTGCCGTGCGCCGGCCCCTTCCGTCACGTAAACTCGGCTATTATCAGGGCTCACGGCCACACCCAACGGGCCACGCACTCCGTATATCGAGAACTGATAGCGAGGTGGGATAGACAGCCCCGCGAGAAGAGGACGCGGCGCGGGCAGCAGGGTCTGTATTGGCGCACGAGTGACAAGATAGCGTACCGCGGTCGCCGCCGTTGCCAGGAGCAGCAACAGCAGCACGCTTAGAATGGCAATGCGCCAGCGGGTGCCCTGCCTTTGCCTGGCCGCGTCTTTCCAGTTCTCCTGGAACTTCCCGGCCTCCGCGACCAATTCCCTATCGTCCACGACTCATCTACTCATCGTCGAATGCCGCGCTCCCCGCAAAATCGCCAGCAGCTAGTCAAGACTGCCTGCGGCAAGACGCCTCAACCCCTGCTCCGACGCCCGGTCGCCTGGATCAAGTTCCAGCGCCCTCCTGTAGGCACGCACCGCTTCGTCCCTTTTCCCAATCCGCTCATAGCTCATCCCCAGTGCGCGGTGAACTTCGGAAAACTCTGGCAGAGCCTCTGCCACCCTTTGCAACTCGGTAAGAGCCTCGCCGCAATTGCCCTGGGCGTAGAGCAACATTGCCCTTGCGAAGGCAGCGTGATCCTTCAGCCCCTTCTTCTCGCAGGCTTCTTTCAGGCCCTCGTAGAACTGCCCGTGCTCGGGATCGAGGCGCAGAGCGCTCCTGAAGGCCTCAATAGCCAGGTCAAGTTTCTGCTGTCCCACAAGGGACTGGCCTAGTCCAAAATATGCGTCAGCATCTGTCCGGTCGGCTACCAGGAGGGCCTGGAACTCCCCCTCCGCCTTGTCGTATTGCTTGCGCTTGAGATAGATATTGCCCAAGTCGTAATGGACGATGCCTAACTTCCAGTCAAACCTGGCATATTGGTTCTCTTTGTTGAGCTCCACAATCCTTTCAAAGTATTCGGCAGATTTGTCCTCGTTCTCCTTAGCCAGGTAGGCTTTGCCGGCGACAAACAGAGCACCCTGGTGGTCAGGCTTGACCCGCAGAACATCCTCGCCCTGTTCGATGGCGTCGTCCGGCATTTCCCTCTCCAAAAAATAAAGGGCGAGTTCCACGCGAGCATCAAGATCAGCAGGATCAGCCTCAAGAACCTGGGCCATCTGCTCAATTCCTCTGTCGACAATCGGCAGGCTGGCGTAGCCGTAGCGATCCAAATAATAGTACAGACCAAAGCCGCCCGTAAGGAGGATCCAGGCCGCCGCGACGACGGCGATGGCGCGGTTCAGAGCCCTGTTGTCCACCCTTCCGAGAATCACCTCTCGTGCCTCACGAGTTCTCTATCCTTGAGCGCTGCCGCCACGCGTGATAAACCACAATCGACCCCGCCACCGCCGCGTTCAGGCTGGCGACGTGCCCGCGCATGGGGATATTCACGAGGAAATCGCACTTCTCCTTGACCAGGCGGCTGATGCCTTTCCCTTCGGCGCCCACGACGAAGGCGACAGG
>JAMDCE010000434.1 GCA_023489135.1 Chloroflexota bacterium | reverse complement strand
AGCTGATAGGATAACGCGTCTCGTGCTTCTTGATATGACCGAGCCAACTCGCCAGTCTCGTAGGCGATAGTGCCGACACCTACCGTTAGCGTAATCTGATGGCAGACTCTTGCGGTGTTGCAGAGTGCCTCTGCAACCCGACGCAGATCAGCCTCGGCAAGAACAGAGCCAGGGCCCGAACTCACAACAATCCCCACCCTGCCTACAGTCACGTCTTCGACCAGCGAGGATGGAAATCCTTTGAGTATATCGCTGATCACACTGCTTATTTGCCCACAGATAGCAGATTTACGTGCCTCCGTAAGGCTCTTGGAGAGGCTCACCAATGGGTCGATCTGGACAAGCATTACAGCGCCAGGGATTGGCTTGGCCTGAAGGCGGCTAAATATCATCGTCAGGGTTTCCATTGATGTGCGCTCGCCCCGTGACGTTTCCTGGAAGAATTGACGTCGAAGCAGCCTCTGATCGTCCTGGTTAAGAGTGAGACGTCGTGGCCGATGCGAAAGCCTGATGGGCGCCGTCTCGGGCTTCAATGCTGGCTTGAACCTGGATACGTTTCTCATCATTGTCCTCACCTGACAAGCGATCCCTAAGTTGCTCAATCGAGGGTAGACTTTACCCTTTTTGTTGAGAGTTTCAACCAGAGCTAAGGCCTAGTGCAGTAGAGGCATAGTCGACGTCGGTGTCGCGCCTCCAAGACAACCGAAGGATACGACCACTTCTGCTTCGCCGTAGAAGCCTGACACATCAACGAGAGAATGGGCTGCAAGCCGTCATGTCGTAGATTATAACCAAAACTGCTCTTACGCAGCGCCGGAGCAACAGCAGAATCAATGGAGTTTGTAGTACGGTCATTATACCGCAAAAGCGCCACAGGTCAAGATAGGAATATGCAAGTATTGCTCTATCAACCGGGCGATCTTGCTCAATTGGGCTGTAGATAATTGTTGCTCACCTGTTGCTCTCTATTGCCCTCATCGTTGTTCTGTCCTTGACAGGCCTGTGTGCTTCATCTATGATGGCGATATAATCCGGCGTTTCTACTGATGATCCCGCAGATGCGCGCACTGAAAGTCAGCGCGACGGCGCCTTAAGGTCTCTTTCGGGCGGTCGTGACCTTTCCTCATGGTCGAGAAGGCAGCGAACCCTATCTATTTAGCTTAGGAGGTGACAAGACGTGGACGCCAAGAGTAAGGTCGAGGCTGGTGAAGCGAAGGACGGTCACGTGCACGAACCAGAAGTCAAATGGGAAAGGTGGGATAAAGATCGCTTCTTTGTCCGAGCCCTGGTGGGAAAGTATGGGGAAGTATACAAGAAGCTCCTCGATCAGCCGCGAGTTTACAAGAGCAAGGATTTTAAACCAAAGGGTGGTCCCGGGCAGTACAGCAGAAGCATAATCAATCCACACAACCTGGAAATCACCCAGATGATCGAAACTCACATAGAGGTCTACGCGCCTGGTGGGTATACGCAAAAGCACGGGCATATGAACAGCGCCGTGTTCTACATCCTGGATGGGAAAGGGTATGACATCCACGACGGCCAGCGCTACGACTTCGAGGCAGGTGACGTCTGCATCGTGGAAAACGCTTGCGTGCATCGGCATTACAATGCCGATCCAGAGAAGCCGGCCGCAGTGCTCGTTATGAAGGCCAAGCCCCTCTTCCTCTTCGCTCATATGCTTTATCAGAAAATGGTCGAGTATCCGCTTGATACGTTGCCCCCTGGCGTATGGTTCGACCCTGTGACCTATACGGGAGGTGTCGATGATGCAGTTCGGTGAGAAGAATAACGCTCGAAGCGGTAACCTGAAAACCGATTACCAACAGAGGTCGTTGGCGAGATCGAAGGTAAATCGCGATGAGGATAAGAAGAGACGCAACATCATTAAAGCTCACGAGATGCCTTGGGAACAGTCTCCCCAGGGCCTGATTAAGCACATGGTCAATGAGGAGATGAATTGCCGCGAGCACTGCCTGGACATCTACCAACAGTTCTTGTCACCCGCTGGCCAGTCAGGGAAGCACAGGCACGTCTCCGAAGAGGTGTTGTACGTCCTCGAGGGCAAGGGATACGATCTCCACTGGGACGTAAAGTTCGACTGCAAGGACGAGTATATCTGGGATTGGGCTGAAGAGCCGAAGAAGTTTGAATGGGAGGCAGGAGACTTCGTCTACATTCCACCCTACGTAATCCATCAACACTTCAACGCCGATCCCGAGAGCCCGGCTCGCTTTATCTCGGTAACTAGCCGTATCATCAAGGCGATGGGCTTCGATTGGTTCGATCAGCTGGAGCCAGCGCCGGAGGCAGAAGCGAAGAAGTAGCTTGTTCCCTAATCGTCATAGAAATCAGAGAAGGCGGAACACGATCGTGCCTCCGCCTTCTTGTTGTTGTCCGACTTGCCCCACGTGTCTCTTTGACAGAATTCCTGATGACATGGTGTCAGGCTGCTACCCACTCAGGCCATTCGTGGGTTTGCGGCGTTCGCGGACGTCGAACAGGACGCCACAGCCAGGACAAATCGTCTCCTCCAGCTCGAAGTTCGGGCTCTGCCCTCCCCAGCGCACCGCCAACCACGGTCCAGCCTCAGCCAATGGCGCTGCTCGC
>JAMDCE010000335.1 GCA_023489135.1 Chloroflexota bacterium | reverse complement strand
CAGCCTGGCAAACGGCCGGTACCCGGCCGCGTCCGGGTTCTGCCCCAGGGCGTGCCAGAACAACGTTATTTGCACCGGTGAATCCGGGACCGCTCGCACCCCCAATCCATGCGACTCGTCGACCCCGGACAGGTCGTACCCCTCGATCATCACCTGATTGTTCAAGTTTATCACCAGGGGGAACTTGTGGGACTTTGGCGGAGTGTAGGCAGAATCGTAGGCCACCTTCGACATCAGCCAAACCGCGATGAGCCCCACCACGATGGCCACCGCAATCCGGCTGTGCCTGTCCCACGCCAGTCCCGGCGGCCGCCAAGTGGAGGGTCGCCATCCCTTGAGGGAACCGCCAAGCAAGAGCAGCACTGCAACCAAGGCCAGAGCCGAGATTCCGTCGCCAACCAGACGCAGCCTTGTTTCCACGAACTCCAGTCTCAACACGTGTTCCCCGCCGGGGACGCTCAACTTGATCAACCCGGAGGGGTCGTCGACGCCGATATCGATCTTCTTGCCATCAAGAAACGCTTGCCAGCCTGGGTAGTACAGCGTATTCAGGACGATGGTGCCCCCCGCCCCGCTGGAAACCCGATAAGTCGCACGATTGGCCTTCTTCTCCAATATCTGCGCCTCTACGCCGGCCGTTCGGCTCGCCAGCGAAGGGATATCCTTTTCGTTCAAGAGCGCGGCCAGCGCCGCCGGAGCGGTTGCCGGGCGCTCCTTGACCCACCTGGGAAGGTATTCGGCAGCGGCCGAAGTCCCAATCGCACCGTAGGTAAGCTCGAACTGGATGCTCCCCAGCGGAGAAACATCTGCCTCCTTCAGATTGGACAGGATGGGAGACATCCCGGCCGTGCTGGAGAAGATCACCAGTGATACGATAACGGGGGTGGCGATCCACCGCATTCTTGGTGAAAGAGCCTCGACCAGAAGGCCCGCCAGCAAGGCGCTGGGCAGGGCCACAAAAGCCAGAAAACGCCAGGGAAACTGCGTCAGGTTAAGAAGCGGTACGTTCTCCCAAATCCAGAGAGAGGTCGGGAAAATAAAAAAGAAAGACAGGGCGGCAACCAGCAAAGAAGTGGCGGCTTCCACACGCAAGCTCACGCCGATGGCTCGCCACCGCCAGGCCAGCACTATGGCACCCAGGACGAGGAACAACCCCTCCAGAGCGCCCAGTTTGTAGCCAAAAACGTCTGCCGACCGGAAAACCACGCCGTACCTGTGAACCAGCGAGGTAGAGAGGAGCTGATCCACCGTCGGAAAGTTCTCGATGAAATTGTAATGGAAAAGCAGACGGTCGAAATCGACCAGCGATTTCTCCGCCATCGCCGGCAGCCAGAAGAACGCCGTTAGCCCCACGCCCAGCAGCGCGGTGGCCAGGAGGCGCACGACGGCCGTTACGACGCGATATCCTTGATTTCTGGCGCGCGCCGACCTGGGCCCTTCATCAGGCACCGCAGGCGCAGCAGGCGCGCCCTCACCCCAGCCCTCTCCCAAAGGGAGAGGGGGAACGAGTCCGCGCTCGCGCGGCCCAGACGTAGGGGCGGACGTCCCTGTCCGCCCGGGGGGTGGAGCGGGAAGCGTATCACCTCTCCCTCTGGGAGAGGTCGGCCGAAGGCCGGGTGAGGGCGCGCCCCGGCCGGATGCCGATCCGGTTGGAAGGGACGACGGTTCCCGATCTCCCTCTTCCTCCGACGTCGATCCCGCAAAGAACCACTTCTGAGCCAGCAGTCCCAGCCAATAGATCACCAGGAATCCCGAGAAGATAAAAGCCGAGAGGTTATGGGTCAGGATCAGAGCCGCGAACCACAAGCTTCCAGCCACCACGTGAACGATCCGGCCGGATTGGATGGCCTTCCTCAGCGACCACAGGACAAAGGGAAACCAGGTGTAGGCCAGGTACTCCGCGATATCCCCCCGGTAGTAAAGATTCACGATGTGATAGGGAACGTACATATAAGCCACCGCCACCAACAGGGAGGCCGGCGGCGAAAGGAAGCCCCTGGCGTAAAGGTAAGCCCCGATCCCCGACAGCACCATGGCCAGGACCACGAGACACTTGAGCGAATCGATGTAGCCCGCCCCCAGCAGCCGGAAAATCTCCCCAAGATAATACGTCAGAGGGGCGTAAAAGTTGAAAAGTGGATACCCGTATCCGAAGAAGAAATCCGGCGCCCAACGAGGATACAGGACGCCATCTCGGAGCACGGTGTCGTACTCCATCAGCCGGTAAAGATGAAAAAGCCCGTCGCTCGAGGCGAAGAAGTAGGGCTGAAACAGAGGCATGGTCGAGAAACCGGCCAACAGACTAATTAGGACGAAGTAGATCGTTGCGCTCCGGCCCCTCATCCCCAGGTTCGACGACTCGCCTCTCATAGTCCCGCTGCTTCCTCCCCACAGAAGTCGAGTTGCTCAACCTTTCCTGCGGTTGATACAGGCATGATATTCAGCGCGGAGAAGATGTCAACTCAGGTCTGACTTTCTACCTGGTAGATTCGTTTCTCCCATTAGCTCATATTAATAGCCCATTCTTGATCCCCCATTAGGGTGGTAGAAAACCACTTTACCGTATGGTATACTCAGCCGAGCAAGTGAAGAAACTGGTGGCTGGGAGCTGGG
>JAMDCE010000131.1 GCA_023489135.1 Chloroflexota bacterium | reverse complement strand
TTTTTCCACTGGATATGGGCGTAAAGCGGTTCCTTTTTCACAAAAGGCGGTAAGCGAGATCATCTGTCACGCGAAAGGAGCTTTCAGTCTTAACCCGGCGACGCGGCTAATTGTCGATATTGGAGGACAAGACAGCAAGGTTATCCAGGTTGAAAACAGTGGGCGAGTCGTTGATTTCCTCATGAACGACAAATGCGCTGCGGGCACCGGGCGTTTTCTGGAGGTAATGGCCGCTGTACTCAACATGACACTGGATGAGCTTGGCCCGAGATCGCTTCTCGGTCGTGATCCGTGTGTCATCACCAGCACCTGTACAGTCTTTGCTGAGACCGAAGTTATTTCGTTGAGAGCGCAAGGAAGGAGTCGCGAGGACATAGTTGCTGGAATACACAAAGCCATAGCTTCGAGAATAGGGATAATGGCGAAGTCGATCAAGGTACAAAGCGAGGCAGTATTTGCGGGTGGTGTCGCCAAGAACATAGGGGTTAAGAGGGCCATTGAAGAGCAAATTGGACTTGAGCTCAGTGTGCCTGAGGAGCCTCAGATAATGGGGGCTTTGGGAGCGGCACTACTGGCAAGGGAGGGTTGATTGCTTGGTTGACATTCGTCGTATCATGCTGTTATTATATAGCAAGCGTACTATATGACGTTCATTGTCAAGAAATGAAGACCGACGCTATCTGATTCTCAATAGCGGAAACGCGACCGGTCGAGGGTGGGTACAGAATGGCATTTAAGCATGTTCTATTGGGGATTCTTGCGGATAAACCTATGAGTGGGTATTCGCTATCCAAGCACCTGTTTGTCCCATTTCGCCGACCTTTGAGCCAGATCTACCGTACTCTAAACAAGATGACCGAAGAAGGACTTCTTGAGGCAGAGAAGGTCGTGCAGGACAAACTGCCAAATCAAAACGTTTACTGCCTCACGGAGGCTGGGCGCGCTGAGTTGATGCGGTGGCTCAAACAGCAAGAACCTGTGACCGTGGGGCAAATGGAAGTGCTTAGCAAATTATGGCTCGGGGGCAAGGTTGAGAAAGAAGATATGAGAAGACACCTCGAGTCGTTCGGGAAGCACGTTCAGGACCAGCTTGACTATTTCAAGGGAAAGGCGAAGCCGTGGGTGGAAGCACGTGCCAGGGACCGGGAATACACCATAGACATTGTCTATCAGATGCTAACAGTTGACTATACCATAGGGCAATACGAGGTGGCTCTCAAGTGGGCAGAGAACGCGCTGAAAGAAATCGAGAACTTTAGCCCGGAGGATGGCAAGGAGGATGGCAAGACGGGCGCAGCCGAAACTGGAAAACGAAGGAGCAGACAAAAGGTAGGGTCGATCTAATTGGATCTCAAAACGAATGATCCTCGTGAACGTTTCCTCCACCTCGGATGCCTTTCACTCGCCGTGTCGGCCCACGATCGAAATACTAATGACGCTCCGCCAGGGTTCTCCACCCAGGTTGTGGGTCAACCCAAAGCGCGGATTCGGCAACTGCCGCTTGCAGGCTCTTCCTTGAAGCTGCAGATACATCTCGTATAGCATTCGCAAGCCTGAAGCGCCGATAGGGTGGCCGAAGCACTTGAGCCCGCCATCTGGCTGGCACGGGATTTTGCCGTCCAGGTTGTAGAAGCCTTCTAAGACGTCCTTGACTGCCCCGCCACGTTCTGAGATGTGTAGGTCTTCCATAGTCACCAACTCCGTGATCGAGAAGCAATCGTGAACTTCCATCATGCTGATCTCTGCGCGCGGGTTGGCGATCCCCGCTTCCTTGTACGCTCGAGCGCTGCACTGGGAAGTAGCGAGGAAATGGTCCACGTTCCAGTTATTGTACTCGCACTCTTCGCCGTTGCCTGCTACCACCTGCAGCGCCTTCACCGCGACGATATCTTTCTTGCCTAGAGCCCTGGCGATCTCAGGGGTTGTGACTATCGCGCATGCGGCCCCGTCGCTGACGCCACAGCAGTCGTACAGGCCAAGTGGATAGGCGATCATAGGCGCGGAAACCGCCTGCTCCACCGTGATCTGGTTGCGAAAGTGGGCTCTTGGATTCAACGTGGCGTTGGCGTGACTCTTGGCTGAGACCTGAGCCATCGCCCTCTTGAGCTCGTCCATTGGAATTCGATGCTTCGCGGCATAGGCGGTTGCCACCTGGGCAAAGCAGGCAGGGGCAGCCATCTGGCTGTCGAATTGCCATCTGACGGTGCCCATGAATTGTTGGGGTAAGCCGCCGAAGCCTGTATCCTTCAACTTCTCGACGCCCAGCGCAAGGGCAATATCGCAGGCGCCTGCGGCCACGGCGTATGTGGCGCCGCGAAATGCCTCCGTTCCTGTAGCGCAGAAGTTCTCGACGCGCGTGACGGGGATCCTGGACAGGCGCAGGGTTTGGGCCAACGGCACGCCACTTTTGCCGACATCCTCATCGTCCATTTGCGTGCCCAGCCAGGCAGCCTCGATTTGCGTCTTCTCGATGCCGGCGTCGGCCAGCGCTTCCTGAAAGGCCTCGACCATCAACTCCTCGGCCCCTACATCCCAGCGCTCGCCAAACTTAGAGCACCCCATGCCGAGGATCACAACTTTATCTCGAATTCCTGTGGCCATGACGCTATTGACTCCTCTTGCTTCCTGA
>JAMDCE010000356.1 GCA_023489135.1 Chloroflexota bacterium | reverse complement strand
TTGGCAGGCAACTCGATGGCTATCTGCGTTCTCGTGAGAATGAGAGACAGTCAAAGTGCAGGTGAGGAGGGACAGAGGAAAGTTGGGCAATAGGGTTGTTGTAACTGGCATGGGAGCCATCACTCCTGTCGGTCTGGATTTGCCTTCGACCTGGGCATCGCTGATCAAAGGGGAATCCGGGGTCGACTACATCACGCAGTTCGACGCCAGCGGACACGACACGAAGATCGCGGCTGAGGTTAAGGAATTTGAGCCATCGGAGTATATGGACCGCAAGGAAGCGCGCCGCATGGACAGGTTTATGCAGTTTGCGGTGGGCGCGGCCGCTCAGGCGCTCAAGCAGGCTAATCTCACCATCGACGAGGACAACGCCGACGACATCGCCGTGTTCATCGGCTCAGGCATCGGCGGCATAGGCACGTTGTCACAGCAATTCAAGGTCCTTGCCGAAAAGGGCCCCGGCCGATTGAGTCCCTTCTTAAGCACCATGTTTATCGGCAACATGGCATCTGGCCAGGTGGCCATCAGTTTCGGCGCCAAAGGGCCAAACATCTGCACGACTTCAGCTTGCGCAAGCGGTGGCCACGCTGTCGGCGAGGCTTTCGAGACGATCAGCCGAGGTGACTCCAAAGCGGCCATCGCAGGAGGCAGCGATGCTCCAGTGGTTCCCATTTGCGTAGGCGCCTTTAATGCTATGAACGCCCTCTCCACCCGCAACGACGAGCCACGCAAGGCCAGTCGTCCGTTCGATTCGCAGCGCGATGGCTTCATAGTCGGCGAAGGCGCAGGCGTCCTCATCCTTGAAGAATACGAGCACGCTAAATCACGTGGGGCAAAGATCTATGCGGAGATGGTGGGCTACGGAGCTAGCGCCGATGCCTTTCACGTGACTGCCCCTCCAGAAGGAGGCGCAGGCGCCGCCAGGGCGATGCGGCGAGCCCTAAGACGCGCGGGCCTATCTCCCCAAGAAGTGGATTACATCAATGCCCACGGGACCTCGACTCCCCTGAACGATAAAGCGGAGTCCGACGCCATAAAGGCAGTCTTCGGCGATTACGCCTACAAGCTGCCTGTTAGCTCGACGAAGTCGATGACAGGACATCTTATTGGAGCAGCAGGCGCGGTTGAGGCTATCGTCTGTGTGCAGGTGATCAACAACTCCGTGATTCCGCCCACCATCAATCAGGAATACCCGGATCCGCAGTGCGATCTCGACTATGTGCCAAACAAGCCCCGAGAGCAACGCGTCAGAGTGGCTCTGTCCAACTCTCTTGGGTTCGGTGGGCATAACTCTTGCCTCATCTTCAGTGAAGCGCCAGCTAATGGAGCTTGGTGAAGCGTCGACGTCAGGAGGTTCCAAATTAGGGATCAAATCAGGGATCTAGATACGCTCGAAAGGACGATAGGTATAGAGTTCACGGACAAGCAATTGCTCCAGCAGGCCTTCGTTCACCGCTCGTATCTCAACGAAAACCCTGGGTTCCCATTGTCGTCTAACGAAAGGCTTGAGTTTCTTGGCGACGCGGTCCTTGGGTTTGTTGCCGCGGAATACCTTTACGAGAAGTTTCCTTCAATGTCCGAAGGCGAGCTGACGGGCCTGAGGGCAGCTCTGGTTCGCGCAGAAACTCTGGCTCGCGTTGCCAGTACACTGGAACTCGGCGAGTATCTACTCCTGGGACGCGGGGAAGCGGCGACTGGTGGCAGAGGCCGACAGACCATTCTGTCTCGTACTATAGAATCGCTGATCGGAGCCGTTTTCCTCGACCGTGGGCTCGAAATAGCAAAGTCCTTCATCTTGAGTTTTCTGCAAAGCGAGCTCCAACGCGTCCAGGAACAGAAGCTCGCCAAAGATTATAAATCTCGCCTCCAGGAGCTTACTCAAGCGAAGTGGCAACTTACGCCCACTTATCGTACGATCTCAGCCGTCGGCCCTGACCACGCCAAGGTGTTCACAGTTGAAGTGGTCATTGGAGACAGGGTCCTGGCCCACGGCTCTGGCACCAGCAAGCAGGAGGCACAACAGAACGCAGCGCGGAGCGCGTTGGAAAGTTGGGTGGATTAGGGTGGACGATGGACGTCGATCTGGAAGGGAAGCTGCGCTGTTTTACTCTCTCTGACATTATCCAGATGCTGAGCTTCAGCGGGCAAACAGGGACTCTCACGCTCACACAAGGGTGGAATTCGCGCTCAATTACTTTTGAAAAAGGCCGAATCACCTACATCGCGGCTGCTACCAGACTTCCTTCAATCGAAGAACTTCTCCTCAAAGCCGGCAAAGTATCCGCACCACAGCTGGATGCTGTAATCAAGGAATCTAAAAGGACTTCGCGTAGCGTCATCGAGACCCTCCTTGCCAGGGGCTTGATTACTGATGCAGACCTGCGGAGCTGCCGAGATCAGCAACTCGAGGAAACTATATACAGCCTGTTCCTCTGGCGAAATTGCCACTTTTCGTTTGACAGCACAGTGATAAACAAATCAGACGGTCTTCCTGTCGATCTCGCTGGCGAGCGTCTGATTATGGAAGGCACTCGGCGCGTGGACGAGTGGATCGAGATCAGCCCCGTGGTTCCCTCGGTGCGAATGGTCTTCAGAGTCATTACCAACGAGGGCCTATCGGAATGCAGTCAG
>JAMDCE010000048.1 GCA_023489135.1 Chloroflexota bacterium | reverse complement strand
TTCGAGACCCTTCGTGGAACCGTCCTTCTGAGGCAAAGGGAGAGGCATCATTTCGTCGCGTAGTTTTCCCGCGGCGTGGGCCTGACCATAGCGCCAGTGACTCCTGGCCGCCCAAGCGTCCTGTTCTTCCCGCCCGATGCCGTGCTTGAGGGCTAGTTCCCCAGCATCTTTGGCCACCGGGGCGTAGTCTTTATACCCCAGTTCCATCAGCGGATCCTCTATAGTGACGTGACCCATCTTCTGACCCTGAAATCGCTGGTTGCGGAGCAGGAACGGCGCTCTGCTTAAGCTAGCCACGCCTCCTGCAAGAATGACCTCGCCCTCACCTGCTCGGATCGTCCGGCAGCCGTAATTGGCCGCCGACATGGCGGAGACGCAGGCTTTGTCAAGAGAACAGGACGGAGTCTCGGGAGGCAAGCCGGCCTTGAGAAGAGACTGCCGGGCTACCACGGGAGTGTAGGCATCCTTGCAGCAGGCGGTGTCTCCCACTCCCCAAAACACCTCACTGACCACCCCGCCGTGCAGATTAACCCGCCTCAGGACTTCCTTCATCACGAGCGCGCCCAGATCGTAACAATCAATATCCTTCAAAGAGCCGCCGAACCGCCCGAAGGGCGTTCTCACGGCGCTGATCACCACGATCTCATCTGGCAAGGCAGGTCCCTCCCTTCCTAGCTCAAACACAGAGGTATCCTCCGTCAACGACCAGAACGTGGCCTGTCACATAGCTCGACGCCTGCGAGGCCAAGAAAACCACCGCGCCTTTCAATTCATCTTCCCGCCCAAATCGACCAAGAGGGGTATGCCGGAGAAGCGCCTCTCCGCTCTTCTCCAGGAGTGCCTTACTCATGTGCGTGGGAAACCAGCCAGGAGCGATGGCGTTAACGGTAATGCCATGCCGCGCCCACTTGGCCGCCAGGTCGCGAGTCATCGCCACCACCGCCCCTTTAGTTGTCTGATACCCGATCGCATCCCAGGTTTCCGGGTCAGCCCCTCGGAAGGAGGCGATTGAGCCCAGGTTGATGATCTTGCCATAGCGCTGACCGATCATTACCCGGCCGATCTTCTGGCAACATAGGAATGTGCCGGTCACGTTGACATCCATTTGCGCTTGCCAGCGTTCCAGAGGATAATCTTCGGCGGGAGCGGTCCAAGCGATTCCGGCGGAATTGACGAGAACGTCGATGCGGCCGAATTCCTTCAACGTGATCTCCACCAGGGCGTCAATCTCCGCTGGCCGGCCCACGTCGCACCCAACGGCGATAGCTTTCCTCCCCAGTGAGCGGAGACGCTCGGCCAGGCTCTCACACCTTTCCACCTGTCTGGCCGCCACGACTACCGCAGCGCCGCACTCGGCCAGAGCGAGGCTGGCCTGCTCTCCCAGCCCAATCGAGCCGCCCGTGACCACGGCGACCCTCCCTTCAAGATCAAACAATTCCTGCACCTTCACGCGTCGGCCGCCTCACGTTTATTGTGGATATTCGTAGAATCCCCTCCCGGTTTTGCGGCCCAAGTATCCAGATCTGACCATCTGCACCAGCAGAGGCGCCGGTCGGTACTTGTCTCCAAATTCCCTCCGCAAGCACTCCAAGCCGTGTAGCACGATATCCGCTCCGGTCAGATCGATTAGTTCCAGAGGCCCCATTGGCAAGTTCGTGCACACCTTCATAGCTCGGTCAATCTCTTCAGTCTTATTGCCGTCCATAAGGCAAAACACTGCTTCGTTGAGCATCACGTCCAGCAAACGGCTGGCGATGAAACCAGCGTAGTCAACCGCTTCCACAGGAGCTTTGCCGAGGTTCTTCACGAATTCGATTCCCACGGCAACCGCCTCGTCTGAGCTGAGCCGCGCCCGGATAACCTCCACGCCATTCATTAACGGCACAGGATTCATGAAGTGGAGACCAATAACTCTTTCTGGCCGTCTGGTGGCGGCGGCCACGGCGGCAATGGGCAGTGAAGAGGTATTTGAGGCCAAAAGAGCGCCGGCAGGCGCGACCCGGTCGAGCTCGGCAAAGACTTCTCTTTTCAACGTCAGATCCTCGAGAACGGCCTCGATCACGAGATCTGCTTCAGCTACAGCCTCCGCCAATGTATGGGCTAGGCGGATCTTCGCCAGCGTGTCCTCCATTTCCTCAGAAGAAATCCTATTCCTCTCCACGAACCGGGCAAGGCTTTCTTTGATTGAGGCCTGGCCCTTTTCCAGGGCCTGTGGCGAGCTATCGTACAAGGTCACCTGATAGCCTGCGCCAGCGCAAACCTGGGCAATGCCGCTCCCCATGATCCCCGCTCCGATAACAGCGACTCTTCTAACCTCCACGAAACTTTCCACCTTCCTTCTAGCCTGGTCTCAAACAGTACTCTGCGAATGAACGACGCCCCTCCGCCAATCGCCTCTTCATCACTTTCCTTGGGTAAGGGAGCTAGCGCTTTTCCAGGAACGCCGCGATTCCGTCAAGATGATGCCCTGTGGTAAACCAGTAACCAAGATTTGACATTGGATTGAACGATTCAACCACAGGCCAGCGTAGCTACGCGCTCGCTTTTCTCCTTCGCCGGGTACCCGCTTGCGGGTGCCCCCTTGTGTGTCTTACTAACACCAAGGGTACCAGACTTAGTCATCGCGGGGGTAT
>JAMDCE010000664.1 GCA_023489135.1 Chloroflexota bacterium | reverse complement strand
CTCTGGATGGGACTGTATTTGCTGCGTCGAGGTGCAGGGACTCCGGCCGGACTTCTCGGCGGCTCCACGTTCTTACTGCTCGCCCACGACGCCGACGATCAGCCACACTCGTTTCACGGCAGTATCGATGCGCAAGTTGTTCTTGAGCAGAAAGGAGAGGCCAATCCAGATCACGATGGGGGTGGGAATGATGACGCCTCGGGTTCTGAGCAGCAGTTCGTCCTCTTGGGCAGTGATGCCAGGCGCGTCTCTCATTGCTTCCAGGGCATATACGAGGGCGAGCAGTAAGAACGTGGAGCCGCCGAGAAGTCCGGCCGGAGTCCCTGCACCTCGACGCAGCAAATACAGTCCCATCCAGAGGGCAACAGCCATACTCGCCGTGGCGATGTAGATCTCCAGGTAGCGTGGTTCCCAGGGTGCGTTGAGCGAGTCCAAGGCCACCATGGTATTCCCCTGTGATGTGTACTAGGCGTTGCCGTTCAGATGTCTCCTCCTACCCCAGCCAAACCCGCCACTTCTACCCCACCAATGTGGAAGGAGACCGGCAACATCTCATAGACCAACGTCTCCCGATAGGTACGTGGGCAAGAAGCCGATACCGCGTTTTGCCGTGCTCGATCGGCTATCAACTTGTATGTCGTTGAGTCTGGTAGCAGCCAGAACGATGCCTCTGACGCTGGCTTAATCCGGTAGGGCCATTTGGACGCGGTGAGTGTATAGGGGATCGAGCGTAGCAGGACAAGCGAGCAATCGTGGAAGAGGCATGCAGTTCCACTTGAGCAGGAAGCCAGCTTGTTCGAACGCCGCCGAGGCCGATGCCGATGGATTCCGGTGTCAGCCTCGTGGTCTCGTCGCCTGTGTACATGGGCCTTAGGCCCTGCGTTCGCATATCCCGTGATGCGAATCATTGCCAGGCGCATACTACCACCAGCTTCTTGTATCGCCCTGTGTGTTGACTGACGTCATCGTCAGAACAGAGCTTCCCGCTTCGGCACCTGTGCCTATCAGGGCTCGCTATCTATCCGGTTCCCAACGTGGTTTCTTCATTCCTCAACTAAAGATGGCCGGTCTCACCTTCGAGAACGACGAAATAGCCTCTGAGCAATTCCACCTTATCGGCCGCCATCTCGAGGTCTAAGCGCAGGGGATGGCGGCTGACAAGCGCTTCAAAGTACCGAAACCTGGATCGATCGGGATGTCCCCAGTCTTTGCACGAGACTGAATCGCCAGTTTGATCGACAACTGGATGCCGATATTTAGCGGCCCAGTTGAAGGCCCATTCGGTTCGCCAGCACTGGAGTCAAAAGGACAACATGGTACCTGGCTTAGTCACAACCATAAGTTTGACTACTTGCCAGTGTACCGCTCTTGGTACTTTAGTACAATAGGACATTCTTCTTGAGGGGAATACGGGGATTGGTACTATTTTCCTAGATCGGCCATCGGGACGGCCCCCTACGTATTCCTGACTAGACAGTATCACGCGGCGGTGGTTGTGGTGCCGAAGTCCCTAATTATAGTTTCGGCAGAATCGTCCATTTCTTTAGGGGCGCCGCTGTTGGAACCAGTGAGACTCTCACACCGAAATCGGCAGAAGGGGTCGAAATCAGATCTCGCAGGGCTTGAAGAATCCTTGTCCCTTCATTCGTTGCCGCAAACCAGGATCTCGACAAGGCGTTTTCTGAGGCGGTCGGGTGGAACTGAGCATTTGAGAGAGCTTCGTCCAATGCTGGTCGCCTACTTCCTTGCCTTTGACCGTCTGAGTTTCAAGAACTGCCAAGCGTCATACAGCCATTCAATGTCCCCTGGCTGTTCCTGGATATCGCGGATGACCTCGGCAATGTTGGAGTCCCTGACAATCATCACATCTCGATGGCCCTCAAGAAAGAAGCTCAAGGGTTTGTTCAGCTCAGCAGCAATCGACACGAGCATCTCCAGGCTTACAGCACGATCACCCGCCTCGTAATGCGAAACTGCGTTTTGGCTTGAACCGACTCTGGCGGCCAACTGTTGTTGGATACGGAAATTTGCACCAGATCGTCTTGAAGCGAAGCTGGGGCCGGCTTGCGAGCGGGACTTTGGCCGCGTGTTACCTGGCTCGGGACCGCCTTGTCTTGAGGAACTCCCAAATGTCACACAACAAGTCGATTTCGCCTGGGTGTTCCTCAATGTCCTGCACGACTTCGTAGATTCTAGAGTTCCGAACGGTCACCACGGCGTCGTGAACCTCCAGGAAGAAGTTCACAGGCTTGTTTACATACCCGGCGATTGCCACCAGCCCATCGATGCTTATCTTTCGCGTGCCGCGCTCGTAGTTTGATATGGCGTCCTGGCTGCTGCCAACCCTCTCGGCTAGTTCCTCCTGGGACAAGCCCGCTTCAATTCTCGCCTGGCGTATTCGCTCCCCAAGCCGCCTGTCGAATTCCCTCATCTGCTCCCCTGCTAGTCCATTTAGGCCAGTATTGCAGATAAGGGGTTGCGTTTGGTATAGGAAATGTGCTATAGTGAATACAGCATTTTGACGGACTAGCCTGTTGTCTGCTCTACACTTTGAGGAGCACAGAGCGACGATCGTACCCGAACTTCCGCCGCTAGCGGCAGAAATCGAGAGGCTGAAGAAGGAACTGGCGAAG
>JAMDCE010000059.1 GCA_023489135.1 Chloroflexota bacterium | reverse complement strand
CTCGTGCAGGAAACCGAGAAGTTGAGCTGAATGATCCCACGGCTCACGCAGAAATACTGGTCTTGAGGGAAGCCGGACCACTGCTGGGGAAGCATACCTTTCCGGACTGCACAGTCTACACCACTCTATGGCTATGTCCTATGTGTGAGAATGCTCTGCTGCGGGCTAAGGTCCCGAAGGTAGTGTGCGGAGCACGCTCGTTCAAATACATATATGAGGACACGTTCAACCCATCCAGGATTGCCAGGCTCGGCCCCATTATGGAGGAGGAGTGCAGAGGCATCTTAATCAGGTGGCTTAAAGAGACCGGGCGTGACTTCATACTCGAGTTCGAGGGCCTCTAACAACAGGTTTCAGGGGACGCCCTAAGGTCTACGCTTCAAGCGTAGCGTTAGGCCTAAGGAAAGCGCTCTTTGAAGATGGCTTCCTGCCATCAATAGTTGATATCACAGAGAGGTCTCTTGGTTGGAAGATGACAGCAGACTGACAACTGTCGACAGAGATACCACCCGTTTCGTCTATCGCGTTGCCGGAGTTGCGGGCCATGGCGACCTGGTTCTCCTTTCGCGAGTCGTGCAGGGCGGCTTCTGGTGCTTGCCTGGAGGACAGCGTATTAGCCGAGGTGACGACGCAAACTCGTGCAGCTTAGAAAAGCCCAACCCAAGAAGTTGCCGTATGAACCCAGCAAGACTAACGAGGGTAATTGGCGAGATTGTACAAGGAGTGCAAACCGTCATACAGGATGGCACGTTAAACAGGTAGGGAATTTGAATCTGTCAGCCTGAGATGGCAAGATCGCGAGTGGTCGAAGAAGCTCGGCGGAGCAAGGGAGACCATTGGTGCCAGCGTCGCGGAACCCATAGCGGCCCACGCGGTTTAGGAAATCCGGTTGGTTACAGGGGTAAAGGCGCCCACCCGCAAACCCCTTAACTGAGCCTAACGCGCGGCGCCTAGCAAGAAGCTTGCGGCCAAGATGGCCAGCACGAGCAGCGTGATGAGGACGTAGGCCCTGTCACGTTCCAGCAAAAACGAGACGGCTGAGAGAACCACGGGCACGACGGGCGTGACCATGAGCAGGAGGAGGCCGAGGGCAATCACGGCGTTCGGATCTCCTTGCCAAAGGCCATGCAGCACCTCACCCGGCGAGCGGAGGACTCCGGTGGCCTCGGCGTTCGACGAAAGCAGCGATGAAGTCGTCGGCTGACCGAGGCCTCCGTGGTAAATGGATAGGAGGAAGGCTACCACGCCAGCAGCCACCAAAACAGAACTCGCTAGCACCCCGTAGCGCAAAGCCGAGCTAATGACGCGTTCCACCTGGAGCCCAGAGATCTCTCTTTTCTGACATTCCGCCATGGAGCTACTACCCCTTAGAATATGTGCAGGCCAAGCCCTTTTGCCGCCATCTGCAAGGCAACAAGGACGAGGACCAGAACGAACGTTTGGCGAATGAGCGAGCCACGCAGCCGCATCATCACCCTCGCGCCCATGATGGCACCCAACAGTACGCCCATCGCCACCGGTGCCGCTATGATGGGAATGATATCCCCCCGGGAGAAGTAGATCCCCGCACTAGCCGCGGCCGTCACGCCGATCATGAAGTTGCTCGTGGCGCTCGACACCTTGATTGGAAGCCCCATAACCAGATCCATCGCCGGGACCTTCAGAGCGCCGCTGCCGATTCCCAGTAGTCCCGAGACGATCCCTGCTATGTACATCATAATCAGCGCAAGAGGAACGCCCGCAACGTTATAGGATACGATCTGGCCCTGCGCGGCGTCAGGATAGGCGGCAGCTAAATGGAGGCGCTCGGCCCAGGGGTGGTTGGCTACTCCCACCGGCACTTCGGAGTGCCGTTTCCTGAACATGGCGACAGCTGAATAGCCTAGGACGACGGCGAAGACGACGTAGAGGACCCGGCCGTCGACGAGGGTGGCCAAAAAGGCGCCGCTTACGGCCCCAATGGTCGTCGCTACCTCCAGCAGCAGTCCCACCCGCCGGTTAGTCAGGCCATCGCGCACGTAGGAGGCGGCCGCCCCGCTGGAGGTGGCGATCACGGAGATGATGCTGGCGCCGATCGCATAGCGGATATCGACGCCAAGCAGCAGCGTCAACAGTGGCACGACGATGATCCCTCCACCTAATCCCAGCAGCGAGCCCAGTAACCCGGCGAACAACGACCCGGCGAAGGTGATTGCCAGGAAAGTCAGCAGGTCCAATCTAGGCCTCCCCGGAATGGGCGCCTGCTTCGGCTTCTGCAGCCTCCTCGCCAAGTATCTCGTCCACCAGTGCTCTGGCCTCGGGGCAATAGATGGATGGGCCCCAGACCCCCAGGTCCAGCAGCCAACCTTCGTCCACCATGGCTCTGTTGCAGATTTCTCCGGCGACCTTCTCGATCACCTCCGAGCGGGTTTGACCAGCCCTCTTGGACGCCAGGACTAATCCTCGCAAGTAGCCCTCTTCGTTTCGATGGGGGGTCGCTCGCCACAACTTGGGCAGCCGCAGATCCAGCTTCCAAAGGTCAAGCTTCCATACGTTATTCTTCCACATCTTCCCTCGCCCCTGCAGCATTTCCAGCGTTTGTGGCACCTTGCTGGTGTATCGTGACCCCCCACCTTGTCAGTATACCCCTCTTGGC
>JAMDCE010000303.1 GCA_023489135.1 Chloroflexota bacterium | reverse complement strand
GCACTATTGACGGCATTTTGCGGGCTACCAACGTGCTTTTGGCTGGAAAGACGCTGGTGGCTTCTGGATACGGTTGGTGTGGACGTGGTGTTGCCATGCGAGCCAAGGGCATGGGCGCCAACGTGATTGTTACAGAGGTAAACCCTGTGCGTGCCATCGAAGCCGTTATGGATGGCTACAGGGTTATGCCGATGCTGGAAGCGGCAAGAGTCGCCGATATCATCGTCACTACGACCGGGAACATCAATATAGTCGATGAGCCGCATTTGAAAGTGCTGAAGGACGGGGCGATTCTGGCCAATTCGGGGCACTTCAACGACGAGATCAACATCCCGGCGCTAGAAGCGCTGTCGGCCAAGAAGCGGCGCATTCGCGAGTTCGTCGACGAGTACACGTTTGCGGACGGCCGTCGCGTCTATCTCCTGGGAGAAGGACGGCTGATAAATCTGGCCGCTGCCGAAGGACATCCTGCAGCGGTGATGGATATGAGCTTTGCCAACCAGGCGCTTTGCGCCGAGTTTATTGTCAAGGAGGGCAATAGGCTTCAGAAGAAGGTCTACAATGTGCCTGAGCACATCGACAAGGAGATCGCGCGTCTTAAGCTCGCCTCTATGGGCGTCGAAATCGATGTGTTGACGGAAGAGCAGGCTCGATACCTCGTCTCGTGGGAAATGGGGACGTAAAGTTCTGGTATTTGTAGCAAGGTGAGCGAAAGGAGCACCGATGAGCAACATTACATTTATGAAGTCGCCTAAGGTTCTGTTTACTTCGGAATCTGTGACCGAGGGGCACCCTGATAAGCTATGCGATCAGATTTCCGACTCCGTGCTCGATGCCATCATCGCGCAGGATCCGATGGCTCGCGTAGCCTGCGAGTGCTCGGCCACTACTGGTCTCGTGGTAGTGATGGGAGAGATCACAACCGATTGCTACGTCGATATCGCGAAAGTTGTGCGAGATACGGTGCGTGACGTTGGTTACACGCGTGCAAAATATGGTTTCGACTGCGATACCTGTGGGGTAATCGTCTCTGTTAAAGAGCAATCGCCTGATATTTGCCAGGGGGTGGACAAGGCGCTCGAGGTGAGAAGTGGTCAAGCCGATGAGGACCACTTCGAATCGACAGGGGCGGGCGATCAAGGTATGATGATCGGTTTCGCCTGCAACGAAACCCCAGAGTACATGCCCCTCCCCATCGCCCTCGCTCACCGCATTTGTAGGCGCCTCTCGCAAGTGAGAAAGGATGGCCGGTTATCCTATCTCCGGCCTGACGGTAAATCGCAGGTGACGGTGGAATACAGCTACGGCAAGCCTGTTCGCGTCGACACGGTCGTGGTTGCCGCGCAGCATGATGCCGAAGTTCCGCACGATCAGGTGGAACGAGAGATCATCGATCTGGTAGTCCGTGAAGTTGTTCCCGACGGAATGCTTGACGCGAAGACGAAGTTCTACGTGAACCCGACAGGTCGATTTGTCATCGGCGGCCCGATGGGAGACGCAGGGCTGACGGGGCGCAAGATCATCGTCGACACTTACGGTGGAATGGCAAGACATGGTGGCGGCGCTTTCTCAGGCAAGGATCCCACTAAGGTGGACAGATCGGGAGCCTACGCTGCTCGCTACGTTGCGAAGAACGTCGTGGCCGCTGGCCTGGCCGAGCGCTTTGAGATCCAGCTTGCCTACGCCATCGGCGTGGCGCGGCCTGTCTCCATCACCATCGAGACTTTCGGCACGGCTGCGGTTGCAGAAGATAAGATTCTCGAACTGATCACCAAGCATTTTGACTTGCGTCCTGCCGCCATAATCGAGACCCTCAGGCTTCGCCGGCCAATCTACAAAGCCACGGCTGCCTATGGTCACTTTGGTCGGGATGATATCGATGCCCCTTGGGAAGTAACCGACAAGGCGGCTTTACTTCGCAGGGAGGCTGGTTTATAATCTCTAATGAGCGGTGAGAGCTAGGGGACGATGCCTGGAAAGTTGTGACGGCAGCAGGCCTCTAGCTCTCGTATTGGTGCCTTGTGGAAGTTAAGAGAGGTGATCCTGCTGAGGGCATTGCTTACTGGTATTGCCGGGTTCGCCGGCAGCCATCTGGCTGAGTATCTACTTGGGCGGGACCAGGTGGAAGTCTACGGCATTGTTCGTGACGATAATCGTGTGCCAAACATTGCGCACTTGCGTTCTCAGCTTCAGTTGTTCTCGGGCGATATTGGCGACTTCGAATTTGTGAAATCCATAGTTGACCGGGTCCAGCCCGATTACATCTTTCATCTAGCGGCTCAAGCATCCGCCCACGTTTCGTGGAAACATCCAGGCCCCACGTTCACCAACAACGTCCTTGGCGAGATTAATCTTTTTGAAGCAATTATCCAGAGCAACGTCCGCTCCAGAGTGCTTATCGTTGGGTCTGCAGACGAATACGGCGTTGTGTTACCGTCAGAAGTGCCGGTTAGAGAAACGAACCCACTTCGTCCCAACAACCCTTACGCCGTGAGCAAGATAGCGCAAGACATGCTGGGCTTTCAATACTTCGCCAGCCATAAACTGGAAGTCGTGCGCGTTCGCCCCTTCAACCATATCGGCCCTCGGCAGAGCGAAGTCTTCGTGGTGAGCAGCTTCGCGAAGCAGATCGCCGAAGCCGAGCGTGGGCTTCG
>JAMDCE010000689.1 GCA_023489135.1 Chloroflexota bacterium | reverse complement strand
AAGGACCACCTAGTCAACTGCCCAGTTTTGTGATATTGTTGAGCCACTCAAATCAGGGAGGCATCATTATGAGCATCGTTCGCAAATCACCCAACGCCTCGGCCAGCACCCCTCGGAAGCAAGTCGTTACGAGCATGTGCGGAATTTGTCCCAGCGGATGTGGCGTCGACGTCGAACTGATCGATGGTCAGATAGAAAGGATTCTGCCTCTCAAAGATCATCCGATGAACTTGGTTTGCGTTCGCGGCGCACACTCGAAACATGTCGTCTACTCGTCCGATCGCCTGAAGTACCCGATGAAAAGGGTGGGAGATCGAGGCGAAGGGCGCTTCGAGCGAGTGAGTTGGGACGAGGCCTTCGATGGAATCGCGCAGAAGATGTTCGCCATCAGGGATGCGTCAGGACCCGAGGCCGTGATGTTGCACGCGGGCCGTGGCCTTTTCGAGTTCGGGTCCATCGATGCCTTCTGCCCTGCCGGACCTCCAGGCCAGAGCAACAAAGCTATCCTTTCCCCGTTCGGCTCGCCCAACAACATGAACGTCGGCTCGATCTGCTACGTCGCCTACGGCGTCATCGCGCCGATGACCACGATCGGCGCGGGAATGAACAACATCTTCGCCGACCACGACAACGCGAAATTGATCGTCGTCTGGGGCGCGAACCCCGCTACCGACTCCCCTCCAACCGCGATGCGCCAGATACTGCAGGCGAAGAAGCGCGGAGCGAAGGTCGTGGCCATCGATCACTTGCGTAGCGATATCGCGGCGAAAGCCGACCAGTGGATTCCCATCAGGTCTGGAACCGATGGCGCCCTGGCGCTCAGCATGCTCAACGTCATCATTAATCAGGGCCTTTACGACAGGGAGTTCGTCCAGAAGTGGACCGTTGGCTTCGACGAGCTTGCCAGGTATGTGCAGGAGTTCCCGCCTGAGAAAGTGGAAACGATAACCCGCGTTCCGCGCGATGTAATCGTCGAGTTGGCGCGGCAGATCGCCTGCGATGGTCCAGCCACCTGCCAGATGTACACGGGTCTCGAGTACACGAACAGCGGCGTCCAGAATATCAGGGCCGTCCTCACTCTGTGGGCCGTAACAGGCAACTTCGACGTGCCGGGTGGCATGGTGTTCTGGCCGAAGCCCAAAGGACATTTCGGCAGAACCAATGTGCCGCGTCCCGACCATCCAAAGGCGATTGGCTACGACAAATACCCTCTCTTCTGCAAAATGACCAATTCAGGTCATATCATGGAGGTGCCGAGGGCTATTCTCGAAGGCGACCCCTATCCCATCAAGGGCTTGATCGTCGCCGGCGCCTCGATAATGACTAACATGCCCAATCCTGATCTCTGGCGGAAGTGCTTCGGCAGACTGGACTTGCTCGTCGTGATCGATCGCTTTCTCACCGCGGATGCGCTTTACGCCGACTACGTTCTGCCGGCAACCACCTATTACGAAACCCTGTCCCACCAGCGCTATCCAGGTGGATATGCTCAAATCAGGCGTAAAGTCGTCGAGCCTCTGGGAGAGGCAAGAAGTGACTTCGATATCTTCGTCGGCCTTGCCAAACGCCTGGGCTACGGACACCTCTACCCACAGACGAAAGAAGAGCTTCTGGACCTGGTGTTCTCGAAGTCGCCGGTGAGCGTCGAGCAGTTGATGCGTAATCCCGGCGGCGTGAAATATGACTCCGTGGCAATAGAATACAAGAAATACGAAAAAGGACTCCTGCGGCCGGACGGGCAGCCCGGTTTCAACACGCCATCTGGCAAAGTTGAGATTGCTTCGAGCGTTCTCGCCAGTCACGGCTACGATACGCTGCCTGTTTACGTCGAGCCGATCGAGGGACCGCTGCGCAATCCAGAGCTTGCAAAGCGATACCCGCTCATCTTCAATAGCGGCGCGCGCATCCAGTCGGCCTTCCGTACACAGCATCTCAACATCCCCGCGTTGCTGAAGATGCAGCCAAGGCCTCACGTCCTGATTCATCCTCAAGACGCTAGCGCCAGGGGGATTGAAGACGGCGACCGCGTGTTCGTCGAAACGCTCAGAGGTCGAGTGCCTTTCTACGCTAAGGTCACAGATGCGGCGCTGCCTGGTGCAGTGGAAGTGAACGCGGGCGGAGGTGGGCCATTGCAGCCCAAAGAATGGCGCGAGGCGAACGTGAACTACCTGACTGACCACGATAATCGCGATCCAATCTCAGGCTTTCCAGTTTACAAGGCCCTGTTGTGCGAGGTGCGCAAATCCGAGAAACAGTAACTCTGGCGGCAATCATTCCTAACGACGTACGGGCAACCCTTGTGTCTAACGACCTACGGGCAAACCTCGTGCCTTGCGACGCAGGGGCGAACTTTGTGTCTTGTGACGCAGGGGCAAACTTTGTGTCTTGCGACGTAGGGGCGAACCTCGTGTTCGCCCGCGGTGGCTCATCCGACGTGCCAGAGTTGAATGGCGAGCCCCAAACCCGTTATAATAGGCACCGCACCGAGCAAACCGATGGCGTAACCTCCCCTCTCCCGCTGGGAGCTCAGGGGCGGACAGGTTCAGGAAATGGGTTCATTGCGCTGGAGCGGACCAGTCCCCTCGCCCTCTGGAAGAGGGAGAGGGATAGGGTGAGGGAGTTGCTCGAACTGCCGAACCCTCACCCTAACCCTCTCC
>JAMDCE010000659.1 GCA_023489135.1 Chloroflexota bacterium | reverse complement strand
AATCTCGCCGCGAGGAAGCCGCAGCTTGTCGGCGTCCAGTGGCTTTCTCCAGAGTTTCATATGACCTGCCTCTGCGCTGATAAAGTCGGTCAACGTTTGGGATGGCATCCAGGGGGCCTAGCGCGACGTCAGCGCCCGCTCGAGAGGTTGACCGAATAAGTCGGTAACAATGAGTGCCTTCCACCGTGGAAGGTGCTACCTCATCGCCGGCGATAAGGTCTGCCACTGCGTGTCAGATGACACAGGTGAGCGTTCACAACGACGGTCTACGAGCCTTGCCAGCCGAACAAGTCAACTCAACGTACTGGCAATGAGTATAGCAGGAGATAGAGCGTCAATCAAGTTTTTGCACTGGTTTTGAGGCGAAGGCGACAGAGAGGTGCTCACTCCTGGGGATGGGGTTGCGCCAATCACAGCTATACCGAAAACCCACATCAACAGGAGAATCAGCAGCAGAGTGAAAATGATTACCAGGGTCACGTTCCAAGCGTCGGTGTACCAGCCGTCAGGCGGTTCTGTCGGAATACCCGGTTTCTGTTCACCCATGCTTTCTGCCTCCTTTGAGCCGAAAAGCCATGAGCGAGGGGTGCAAGAAATGTGCCGGTGAAAGTAAGAGGGGACAATTCTGAATGGGTTAGGGCCGCGGTAGGGTTGGTAGAGCCGCGAGATCTCGCGGCTCTACCGGTATGGAAAGCATTTTGTGCAGGGTCAGCGACTCCTCGGCTTTCAGAATGAAAAAGGGCGCGAAAACCGCGCCCCTAGGGGCTGACGAGGTGTTTTCCTCGCGTTGTCTTTTTTACGCCGCTCTGAACGCTCCTTGCCTTTGCGAGGCCCATTGCCTCGGCCTTGCTCCGGCGAAGTCCCGGCGCTCGCTGGTGGGGAAACGCGAACGTCGGTCGACGGATTGGAAGAGCGCGGAGGTCGCGGAGTGTCTTGGTGTCCGTTCTCTTTCCACTCTTTCTTCTGCTTCTCTTGACTTTCATCGAGGTCGTCACTATCGAGGTCATCGTCGTCCTCGGCGTTCCGGTTTAGCAGGCCCGGAGGTCCGGTGTGCTCGTGGTTCTTGTCGCCCCATCCCCATCCCGGCCTCGTCTGCGATATCGGTACGGTGATTGTTATCCAAAGACCAGGGGTCAATGTCGCCGATGGGGTTGGTGTTGCCGTCGGCGTCTGGGTAGGGGTGGAAGTCGGCGTGGGCGTCAGCGTTGACGTTGCGGTCGGCGTCGGCGTGTTAGTTGCGGTTGGGGTCGCCGTTGCTGTCGACGTTGGGGTGGCGGTGGGCGTTATGGTTGCCGTGACGGTGACGGTGGGGGTCACCGTCACGGTTGGGGTGGGGGTGTTGTCGGACACAAAGAACCTGAATGGATGGACCCGTGGGGAATCGTCGGGGCTCGCTCCGACCAGTCCCACCTGCGACACCGCAAGAACGAAGATTGCGGCCAAGATCGGTCCGATAAGTCCAGTGGCTTTCGTTCCCAGTAGACCTGCGATGAGTTTCATGGCGTTTTGGCCCTCCCCTGTGCGCTGTATTGGTATTCGCCCTATGAAACGGGGGAGCGCCGTCTTTGTTACGGATCTGGGGAGGTACTTTCTTCCTACGAAACAACTACGGGTATTCCTGGGTCAAATGCGGTCCGGCTTGGGCGAGGAACTGGGCGTGGAGGGTGGGGTTGGCGATGATGAAGTTATGACTCTTGATCGTGGCCGCACCGCCGGAGAACTCGGTGACCACCGCGCCCGCCTCCCGGGCGATGATGGTGCTGGCCGCCAGGTCCCAGGCGTAAACGGAGGGGTGGAAGTAAAGGTCGAACCTGCCGCAGGCGGCGTAACAACTGCCCAAAACCGCGGACCCGATCAGGCGAAATGCCTGTACGTCCTGCCGGATCTTGAGCATGGTGTTCAAACCTCTAGAACGGCTTATTTCCTGATATCCGAGGTCGAGCCCGATGTTGGCCTGCTGCAGGGATTCCTTCTCAGCGACGCGTATTCCCTTGCCATTCAGGAAGGCGCCGCCGTTCTCGACGCCGACGAACGTCTCCTTGCGAATCGGGTCGTAAACGACGCCGAGGATCGGAGTATCAAGCCGGGCCAAAGCGATGGAAACGCAGAAGATGGGGATGCCGGACGAGTAATTCATGGTTCCGTCGAGGGGGTCTATTACCCAGGTGAACTCATCCCCGCGATCGATGGCCTGAGCTTCCTCGCTGAGAATGTTGTGCTGAGGGAAGGTAGCTACAACCAGGTCGACGATGGCCCTCTCGGCCTCGAGATCCACGTTCGTGACCGGGTTGGCGCGACTCTTGAAGCGGATATCCTTGGGTCGGTCGAAGTTGTCAAGGGCGATGTTGCCCGCGATCTCCGCGGCCCGAATGGCCAGTTCCCTGGCGGCTGTGATGTCAAGCATGTGGGCAATTGTCACACAAAAAGCCGGGCGAGTCAATAAGTTGTCAAAGAAAAACGGATTTGCTATAATGCGCAACGACTAGGTGGTGGCTCTGACCTGGTCGTTGTCTTTTTTGCGCCTGCGAAGTCAACGGCCCCAGCAATCTTGCATCTAGAAGCGGCGTACCGCATCCGATTGAGTCAATCCGAAGTGCGAGATTACCCGCAGAGGGTTGTTATAGTCAATGAGGACACCGTGGATGATAGGCTTCTGGATCTCGGTCTGAGCGAGACCGACAAGGATTTCCTCGACAATATCCAGCAGAACATGCCCCTTTTGGCGGACCTTCTGCGCGCTGATCTACTGACTTATTGCTTGGACAGCACGCGTAGTAGCGCAGTGGTGGTGGCCGAAGCGAAACCAAGGCTGGTGCCGTCTCTTCATCCGGACCCGATGATGGGGACTCTGGTGGGCGTGACGGAGCAACCGGCCATCCATCGCGCGCTGACAGAAGGCAAGCACGAGCGATGGCGCAGCCACTCGGTATCGGGTACAGTGCAAGCGGTTCACGACGTGTTCCCGATCTTCAACGGCGGCAGGGCTATTGCTGGACTCTCGGTCGAGATCAGCCACTTGGAGCTTGAACGGCTGCGCAAGAAGAGCGCGGTGTTTCGAGCGGCAATCGCGCAGTTGCGCGACATGCTGCTGCGGGGCCAACTGCTGGCCGGCAACGCCATCAGTCCCCTGGGCCAGCACGATGCTCCCTTGATCGTTGACAGTACGGGTCATATACTGTATATAAGCACCATCGCCGAGAACCTGTACCGCAGGCTCGGAAACACGGGTCCGTTCGTCAATTCCAGTCTGAAAGACCTCAACTCGGACGAGTCCCTCTTCTTCCACGCTTTGGAGACGGGGACCTGTGCAGAACAATTGGTGGAAGAGGGGACGCTGACTTGGGTTAGAAAGGCTATTCCGCTCATACCGTCGCTGAAGTCTTCGTGGCAATCTTCCTTGCCGACGTCCTGGCCATCCAGGTTGCTCACTAAGAACCGGGAAATCGAAGGCGTGCTGCTGGTCATCCACGATGTGACCGAGGAGAGAAGGAAGGAACAGGAGCTGCGGGTCAAGTCCGCGATGATAAGGGAAGTTCACCATAGGGTGAAAAACAACCTGCAGACGATTGCCTCCCTTCTCAGATTGCAGGCGCGCAGACTCGATTCGGATCTGGCCTCAGAGATGCTCAGCCATAGTGTCAATCGAATTCTGAGCGTCGCCGTGGTGCACGAGTTTCTATCTCACGATGAGTCGAGCATCATCGACATCAAGGAGCTGTGTCAGCGGATTATAAAGGAAGTCACCCAGAGCGTTCTGGACTCTGAGAGGCGCATTCGCATCAGTCTTGAAGGACAGAACGTCTACCTCCCTTCGCAGCAGGCTACCTCCTGCGCGCTGATCGTCAACGAGTTACTGCAGAACGCAGTGGAGCACGGTTTCCCCGCGGGGAGCGACGGAAGCGTAGTCGTGAGACTGCAGGACCTGGGATCTGATCTGGTAGTGGAGATAGCCGACAACGGTCGAGGGCTGGGTCAGGGCTTCAGGGTCGGCGGCAGTTCCAGTTTGGGCTTGCAGATTGTGCAGACGTTGGTCAAGGAGGACCTCAAAGGGAACTTTGAGTTGATCAATGGGGGTGGGGCTAGAGCGGTGGTCACTTTTCCTAAGCTGTGGCGCGGCACAGGGATTCCCTGGGCCGAGGTCAGGTCAAAGTGAAGCCGGTGGCTGATTTAGGTAGGAGGAGGACAGAAGGAGTTGGCACGAACTAGGGTCGTCATTGCGGACGATGAGTCCATCATCCGGATGGATCTCAAAGAGATGCTCACGGGATTGGGGTATCACGTGGTCGGCGAGGCTAGCGACGGAATCAGCGCGGTTAATCTGGCCCGCGAGCTGAAGCCCGATCTCGTGATCATGGATGTGAAGATGCCCGATTTGGATGGTATCGCGGCCGCCAGGATGCTCACGGAAGAACGAATTGCTCCGGTATTGCTCCTGACCGCCTTCAGTCAGCAGGAGCTGGTCGAGGGTGCCAAGGACGCCGGCGTGGTTGGCTACATCGTGAAGCCATTCCGCGAGGCCGAGCTGGTGCCGGCGGTGGAAGTGGCGCTGGCGCGCTTCAAGGAGTTTAGGGCCCTTGAGAAGGAGGCCACCAACCTTCGCGAGACCCTGGAGACGCGCAAGCTGGTCGAGCGAGCCAAGGGGATTCTGATGGATACCCAGGGGCTAAAAGAGGCCGAAGCTTTCCGCAAGATCCAGAAGCTATCTATGAACACTCGCCGGTCGATGAAAGAGATCGCCGAGGCCGTGCTGCTCGCCCACGAAGTGGAGCGGGAGGTGAGCTAGACGCAATCGTGATAAGGGTTGGTGTCCTAACAATCAGTGACAAAGGCTTTGCGGGGGAAAGGGAAGACAAGAGTGGACAAGAGATCAAGGATGCTCTGCGCTCTCTTCCCGAAGCCAGGGTTGAGGCTTATCAGGTGATCCCTGATGAGCAAGTGATGATAAGTGAAACCCTCTGCCGTTGGGCCGACGAAGATCACCTGGACTTGATTCTGACTACCGGTGGGACCGGGCTCAGTCCGCGGGATGTCACTCCCGAGGCCACCGCGGCGGTGGTCGATCGGCTGGTGCCCGGAATGGCGGAGGCGATGCGTGAAGAGGGCAGAAAGAAAAACGCTCGCGCGATGCTGTCACGGGGGATAGCCGGCGCGCGAGCGCATACGTTGATTGTCAATCTGCCCGGCAGTCCCAAGGCGGTGCGCGAAGGGCTGGAGGTCGTTCTGCCGGTAGTAGGCCACGCCATCGAGATTCTTCAGGCGCGGCCCACCGATCACGGCTAAACCAATCAAGCCGACTCGTCTCTCAGTGCCTCGTCCGCTTCTTCTTTCTCGACGGGCCGGTCGGCACGGGTAACTAGTATGGGCCGTGTCTTGTTCAGAATCGTCTCCGCGTTTACCACGCACTTTTTGATGTCGCCCCTCGAAGGTATATCGAACATAACGTCGAGCAAGACGTCCTCGACGATGGTGCGCAGTCCTCGCGCGCCGGTTTTCAGCTTCATAGATTGAAGCGCCGCCGCCTCCAGGGCATCTTGCGTGAATACCAGCTCCACTTTGTCGAGGGCGAAGAACTTCTCGTATTGCTTGATGATGGCGTTCTTCGGCTCGGTCAGTATCCTGACCAGCGCGTCCTGGTCGAGAGGATCGACGCTAACCACCACCGGCAGCCGACCCACGAACTCGGGAATGAGTCCGTATTTCAGCAGGTCGTCGCCGATCACCTGCTGCAGCATTCTGGCCGACTCTTCCTGCTCCTCCTCTTTAGTGCGCGAGCTGGATCTGAATCCCAGAGAACGTTTGGCTCCCACGCGGTCCGCCACTATCTGATCCAGTCCCTCGAAGGCGCCCCCACAGATGAACAGGATATTGGTGGTGTTGAGCTGGATGAAATCCTGGTGCGGATGCTTGCGTCCGCCTTGCGGTGGCACGTTGGCTATGGTTCCCTCGATGATCTTCAGGAGCGCCTGCTGCACCCCCTCGCCGGAAACGTCCCTCGTAATGGACGGGTTGTCGCCCTTGCGGGCGATCTTGTCGATCTCGTCGATGTAAACGATGCCTCGCTCCGCCTTGGAGAGGTCAAAGTCTGCGGCCTGGATCAAACGCAGCAGGATGTTCTCCACATCCTCGCCCACGTACCCGGCCTCGGTGAGGGCCGTGGCGTCGGCGATGCAGAAGGGGACGTCCAGTATCTTGGCCAGAGTTTGGGCGAGCAGCGTCTTGCCGCAGCCGGTAGGCCCGAGAAGGAGGATGTTGCTTTTCTGCAGCTCCACTTCGTCGATCTGCATGCCGGCGTTGACGCGCTTATAGTGGTTGTAGACGGCGACGGAAAGAACCTTCTTGGCTCGTTCTTGCCCCACCACATACTGCCCGAGAAGCTCGTGAATTCTCTTGGGCGTGGGAATCTTGTGCTGGGGGGTCTTCGCTTTTGGAGTTGGGGAGTGCTCCTCATCGATGATCTCGCGGCACAGATCTACGCATTCATCACAGATGTACACCGCGCCGGGCCCAGCTATGAGCCTGCGAACCTGCTCCTGCCCCTTGCCGCAAAACGAACAATGATATTGCCCCCTTGATCCTCTTGTCGCAGCCATGTTGCGAGTGCCTCCCTCCCCAGTTGCTAATGCTCTCTTTAGCTCTCTTGTTTCTTACCAGTGTCGCGAGACAGAATCTCGTCGACGATACCGTAATCGACCGCCTGCTGTGCGTTCATGTAGAAGTTGCGATCCGTGTCACGGATGATTCGCTCTTCGTCCTGTCCGGTGTGCCGCACAAAGATGTCGTTGATCAGATGTCGCAGGCGAAGAATCTCTTTGGCCTGGATCTCCATATCGACAGCCTGTCCCTGGACTCCGCCCAGCGGCTGGTGGATGTGGATGGTTGAATTGGGCAGAGCATAGCGCTTGCCCTTGGCGCCGGAGCAAAGCAAAACAGTAGCCATGCTGGCGGCCATACCCACGCAAATGGTGGAGACGTCCGGCCGGATCAATTGCATAGTGTCGTAGATTGCCAGACCGGCGGTGATGACTCCACCAGGCGAATGGATATACAGGTTAATGTCCTTGTCGGGGTCCTCGCGATCGAGGTAGAGAAGCTGGGCGACAATCAAGTTGGAGATGTTGTCGTCAATCGGGCTTCCCAAGAAGATAATGCGCTCTTTGAGGAGCAACGAGTAAATGTCGAAAGCCCTCTCGGCGCGCCCCGTACTCTCTATCACCATTGGAACGAGGCCGGTCGGCCTGATGATTCTTTCAAAGTTGCTGTGTTCGGACATAATCACATTTTCCCTCTAGTCCAAAGGATTGAAACTGAATCTACTCCTCCGCGGCAGGCTGATCTTCGGCGATCGGCTCACCTACCACTGCAGACTCCGTACCATCAACATCTTCGCGAGACGCGATGTCGATCAGCAGCTTGACGACCTTCTGGTCCCGCAGGGAGTAACCTAGCTCGGTACGATATTGGTCGCTGTTAAGCGCCTGGCGGGCTTTCTCTCCTTGCTCTCCCATGGCAGCAATCGTGCTTTCGATCGATCCGTCTATTTCCTCGGGAGAAACCTCCACGTTCTCAACCCGGCCGATCTCGTCCAGAACCAGACTCCTTTTGATTCGCTCCTCGGCCGCGGGACGCATCTGCTCGAGCAGCTCTTCCCGAGTCTTCTTCACCGTTCGCAAGTAATGGTCGAGAGATATACCCTGCTGTTGAAGCTGGGCACCCATGCGCTCGAGTCCGCGCTCGTCCTCTCGATCGATCATTACTTTGGGAATCTCCACGATCGAGCGGTCGACGGCCATCTGTACCACGGCGTCGGCAAATCTGCTTTCGGCTTCGGCGTTCGCTCGCGCCTGGAGCTCCTTTCGCACTTCGTCTCGGAGCTCGTCCATAGTCGCGAAATCACCCACCGTCTTGGCGAACTCGTCGTCCAGCTCGGGGCGGTTCTTCTCTGTTACGGTGTGAACCGCCACGTGGAACAGCGCCTTCTGGCCGGCCTTCTCCTTCTCGGGGAAGGTCTCGGGCAGAGTGAGCTCGAAATCCTTCTCCTCCCCGGCCTTAAGTCCGGCGATTTCCTCGGTCAGTCCCGGGAACGGCGCATCGGGCTGCGGCTTGAGGAGGTACTCGGTACCTTTGGTGTTGAGGAGCTGTTCGCCCGATCCCTGGATTAGGGCTTCGCCTCCCGCGCCTTCCAGGAGGGATTCTCCTTTCAGATGCGCCTCGATGTCGACGGTGACGCGATCTCCCATCGCGGCGGGTCTTTCAACCGGAACCCAGGGTGACTCTTGCTCGCGCATCTGCTCGATAACGGCATCCACCCGCTCTTCGGTGATCTGTGGCTCTTCTTTGGCCAGGCGAATATCCCGGTAGCTACCGAGCTCGACGGTTGGCCGCACCGGCACTTTGGCCTTGGCGATCAACGGCTCGGTCTGAACGACATCCCATACCGGTTGGTCGATGGGATGAATATCCTTTTCTTCGACGGCTTGCTTGTAAACCTCGGGCAGGAGAAGCTCCATGCCTTCCTGAAAAAGGGTGTCCTTGCCCACCATCCGCTCCACGACGAAGCGCGGGGCTTTGCCCTTGCGGAATCCCGGTACATTTACCCGGTTGACCAGGCTGCGATAGGCGCGCTGAACGTACTTGTCCACCGTTTCAGATTCGACCTCGAAGGTGAGCTCAACCTGACTTTCTGGAAGCTTTTCTACATCAACCTTCACTATTTACACTCCGAAAATCCATGCCTAGCATACGTGCTGGCGCCTTGACGATCATTATAGCATAAAAAGGGGCTCCCTAATAAGAGCCCCTTGGCTATATGGGAGCGGAAGACGAGATTCGAACTCGCGACCTTCTCCTTGGCAAGGAGATGCTCTACCACTGAGCCACTTCCGCATCTTGCTTGAATGAGGACCATACGTAGTTGGCGTCCGATCCCCTCAACTGTCCAAACCCGACCAAGCTCAGCTTCTACAACTGGTCCAGCCGTGGTTAAGCACAACTCTCGGCCCAATTATAGGTAATCGGGTCTCTGCTTGTCAAGAAAAACCTCCTGGCCGGCAAAATGCAGGGCGAAGGAGCCTTCTGATATACTCAAGGCATGAATCCAATCAGGATGCTTCTGAGATTCCCGGTATTCCACAAGATACTGTTGGCCAACTTTGCCATCACGGTACTCAGCGCATTCCTGGGAGCACAGGCGGGTGCACATCTAAGCGGGCCGGCAGGAAATGCCGACTGGACGCACTTTGTCGGCTTCATTTTCGTGGGGGCGGTCTTGAGTCTGGTTGCTAATGCCCTGGTGGTGAAGGTGGCTCTGTCTCCCGTGGCCAAACTGCAGGCCGCGGCCGGCAAGGTCATTCAGGGTGATCTTTCGACGGTCGTTCCGAAGTCGGTGCTGGCCGACTCGTCGATCGGGCATCTGGTGGAGGTATTCAACTCGATGCTGGAGAGCGTTCGTGTGGATCGGCAGCAGCTGGAAGTCCTGTCGGGACAGATTCTGCAGGCGCAGGAAGAGGAGCGCAAGAGGATAGCGCGGGAGTTGCACGACGAGACCGCCCAGGCGCTAACCGCCCTCCTGGTTCGCTTGCGATTGCTCTCGAACGCTTCTACTCTAGAGGAGGCCAAGGGCCGGGTGGCCGAGCTTAGAGAAGTCACGGCTCGCACTCTGGAGGAAGTGCGCCGGCTGGCGCTGGAACTGCGCTCGGCGGTGCTGGATGATCTGGGTTTGGTAGCCGCCCTGGAGATATACGTGGACGATTACAACAAGTTGGGGAACGCGACGACCCGATTGCATTGCCGGGGGGTTCAACAAAGGCTGTCCCCGGAAACGGAGTTGGCCCTTTATCGAGTGGTACAGGAGTCGCTTACCAACGCGGCGCGCCATTCCAAGGCCACAAGCGTGGATGTAAGTCTGGAGCGCGAGGGAGCCTGGGTCAACTTGACGGTTGAGGACAATGGGATCGGCTTCGACGTCGAGCGAGCGCTGAGCGGGCGGAATGTGGGGCTGGGAGTGTTTGGCATGCGGGAGCGCATCGTGCTCCTGGGAGGGGACTTCTTGGTGGAGTCGATTCCAGGGAGTTTCACCAGGGTCAAGGCTCGGGTGCCCGCGCTGGCGAAGTCGCTGAGCGGATAGGCGAGGGGGTCATTCGTGGCTATAATCAAGGTCCTTCTAGTTGACGATCACCCGGTGCTGCGGGTAGGCTTGCGTACGCTGCTGGAGAACGAGCCCGACATGGAGGTCGTCGGAGAGGCGGGTAACGGAGACGAGGCGGTGGACCTGGCCCGGCGATTGTGTCCGGACGTGGTGGTGATGGACATAGCTATGCCCGGGATGAACGGCCTGGAGGCGACTCGTCGCATCCGGAAGCTTTCGTGCTGCGATGCCATTCAGGTGGTAGTTCTGACCGTCCACGCCCAGGAGCGCTACCTGTTTCCGGTGCTTCAGGCGGGGGCGTCGGGGTATGTTCTCAAATCGGCAGCGGATACGGAATTGGTGCAAGCGATTCGCGTGGTGGCCAACGGCGGCGTCTTCCTGTACCCGTCGGCGACGCGGTTGCTCCTCGAGGACTACCTTAGCCGCGCTCGGTCGGGAGAGGAGCAGGATAGCTACGACCAGCTGGGAGAGAGTGAGCGCGGCGTTCTGCGCCTGGCGGCCGAGGGCTACACCGGGCCGGAGATCGCCGAGCGATTGGTCTTGAGCGTCAAGACCGTGGAGACCTATCGGGCCAGGATAATGGAGAAATTGGGACTGCACTCCCGGGCCGATCTGGTGCGCTACGCCCTGCGCAAGGGCCTGCTGGCCCCGGATGCGGAGTAGAAGCAGCAGTCTGTCACAGGAAAACCAAGGGCTGTCCTAGTGAATATCCAGTTGTATTTCTACGGCTTCCTCAATCCTTACACATAATATCAATCCCCAATCAAGGAAACTTCCCTCAAAATGTCAAGGTTTCCCCTATTATAGCCCTACCTGGGTACGGTATATGATTACCTTGCTGAACGTTGACGTCCAGCGGAGGTGATCTATTGGCCAAGGTCCGTGTCCTGCTGGCCGACGCGAACCCGGACGTTCGCGAGTCGATGCGCCAGGTAATCGAAGCGACGGGCGCCGACGTGCATCTCCTGGAGGCGCGAGACGGCCGGGAGGCAATGCGGACCGTGTTCGCCGCCAGGCCGCATCTGGTGCTGGCCGACATCAAGCTGGCGCAGGTGGACACTCTCACGCTGGTGCAGCACATCAGGCAGCGCCTCCCGGAAACCCGGACCATCGTGCTGGTAACCGACGACAACAGGGAATATCGGTCGGCTGCTCTGATAGCGGGGGCGTGCGCGGTGCTGGCCAAGGAGGCGCTGAGCGAGGAGTGGATGCGCGTAATGATAGTGCTGATGCAGGTGGGCAGCGAGGTCCCCTGCGAGCTTAGTCTAAAGAAAGGAGGGCAGGATGGAAACGGATTCCAACAAGCTATCGATGATAGTCTTTAGCGGGGATATGGACAAGGTGATGGCGGCCTACGTGGTGGCCACCGGCGCGGCGGCCTCGGGGATGGATGTCACTATGTTCTTCACGTTCTGGGGACTGAAGGCTATCCAGGACGGGAGCTCAACCGGCAGCAGCCTGTTTGGCAAGATGCTGGGCCTGATGAACCGGGGAGGGATCGACCGCATCGGCCCCTCACGGCTCAACATGGGCGGTATGGGCCGCTGGATGTTCAAGAAGATGATGAAGGCGCACAACGTCGCTTCGCTGCGCGATCTTCAATCTATGGCCGCGGACCTGGGCGTCAAGACGATGGCTTGTCAGATGAGCATGGACGTGATGGAGATCGCGCGCACAAGCCTCATCCCGGCCGTTTCCGATGTGGCCGGCGTGGCGGCCTTCATCGAGGAAGCGTCGAAATCGAAGGCGACCCTATTCATTTGATCGGAGGATTGGAAATGTCAGAGACTAGTCTTGTTCTGGACTTGAAGGGCTTGCTTTGTCCCATTCCGGTGGTGAAGCTAAGCCAGGCGGTAAAGGGATTGCCGATTGGAGCCGTGGTGGAAGCCACCGCTACCGATCCGGGGGTGCTGGCCGATATCCCGGCCTGGACCAGGACCACGGGCAACGAGCTGCTCTCAATCGAGCGCGAGGGCAAGCTGATTAGCTTCAAGGTGAGGAAGGTGAAATGAGCGCCTGGGAGATGGCGGCCGAGCTGGCCGCTGCCCTGGGGGCCGTCGTCGCCGTCCTGGGGCTGGCAAGCCAAATCCGGCGGATGCTCTTGCTGCCCTATAAAGGCGAAACCGCTCCGCCGAAGGGTTCTTCGAGCCGCGGCGTGATCTATGCCCTCTCGCTGGGCATGGCTCCCTGGGCCAAGGAGAGCACGCGGCGGCACTGGATGGGTTACCTCCGGGGGATCGTGTTCCACGTTGGGGTGTTTGCCGCCCTGGCTGCGCTGCTCATCGGCCCCTGGGTCGAGGAATTGTCCGATTCGGCACGGTGGGCCCTGGCCATTCTCACCCTGGCCGGCGGCCTGGCCGGATTGGGGGGGTTGGCCGCCCGTTTCGTCGAGCATAATCTGCGGGATCTGAGCACCCCAGATGACTATTTCTCGGTGGGCCTGGTCAGCCTTTTCGTGTTGACGTCAAGTTCGATGATGGCTACCGCGGAGGCCAGGGTGCTCTTCTACTCGGTGGGGGCGATTACGCTGGTGGCGCTGCCCTTCACCAAGGTGAGGCACTGTGTTTACTTCTTCTTTTCTCGAATCATCTTTGGCGCGTTTTTCGGCCATCGGGGAGTGATCGAGGAGGCGCGTGTAAGGCAATGAGTAAAGGGACAGATCACAACGAAGTCGTCTCCAAGGCGACCGAGTTGCTCAAGAAGCAGATTGATCGCAAGCTGGTGACGGCGGTGGAATCCTGTGTGCGCTGCGGCGTATGCGCCGAGACCTGCCACTACTACCAGGCCGATCCCCGGCCGGAGCACGTTCCGGCCTACCGAGCGGAAATCCTGCGCCGCATCTACCGCGGCCTCTTCGATCCTATCGGCCGCATAGCCCCGGGCTGGGTGGGCGCCACCAGGCTGACCGAATCGGCGCTCGACGCCATCGCCGAAATGAGCTTCAGCTCTTGTACGCTCTGCCGGCGATGCACTTTGAATTGCCCGATGGGGGTGGACAACGCGCTGATGGTGCGTGTGCTGCGCTCCCTGGCCACGGCGGTTGGCAAAGCCCCGGAGATCCTGGAGCAACTGGCCGATGCGGCTGTAAGCCGCGAGGAGTCCCTGGAAGATATCAAGGACTTGCTTTTGGAACAAATCGGCGAGCTGCAATCGGAGCTGCGGGAGAAGGTCGGCGACCCCGAAGCGAGGATACCGGTGGAGAAGCAGGGAGCCGAAATCCTCTACGTGGCCCTCTCTGGTGCGCACACGATTCTTCCCGCTGCGACCCTCTTCCACGCCGCGCGCTCGAGCTGGACTTTGAGCCTGTTCGAGGCATCCAATTACGGGGTTTTTCTGGCGGATACGGCCAGGGCCAAGCGGATCACTCAGCGGATTGTCAAGGAAGCCCAGAACCTGGGGGTCAAAGAGGTAGTGATCAGCGAGTGCGGCCACGCCTACCAGGTGATGCGATGGGAAGCGGCCAACTGGTTCGGCGGGGCGCTGCCCTTCAAGGTGCGCAGTCTGGTCGAGGTAATGGCCGAATGGGTTACCGAGGGTCGCTTCAAGCTGGACCCCTCGCGGAACCCCCGTCCGGTAACTTACCACGACTCCTGCAATCTGGCTCGCAGCGGGGGGCTTCTGGAGGAACCCCGGCTGGTCTTGAGCGCCGGCGCCGCCAACTTCGTCGAGATGACGCCAAACCGGCAACACAATTACTGCTGTGGTGGCGGAGCCGGCCTGGTGGCCATCCCGGAATGGGAGGAAAAGCGGTTGAGATCGGGCTGTCCGAAAGCCAGGCAGATCCGCGCCACCGGAGCGGAAGTAGTGGTCGCCTCGTGCGACAATTGCCGGCTCCAGCTATCGGACTTGAGCGAGCACTATGGCCTGGGGGTCGAGGTAATGGGTCTGGCGGACGTGATGGTAAACGCGCTGGGTCTCGGAGTGAAGGCGGATGCCGGGCGGCCGGCGCTGGTCGGTAGCCCGGCGTAAGCGCCGGAATCGGGCGGTCGACTGAGAACAATGGGCAATTTCAACCGCAGAGACGCAGAGGGCGCGGAGATAAGCAATTGAGTCTCGGCGCCCTCCGCGTCTCTGCGGTGAGTCAAGACCGCGCGGCCTGCCGATCCTCTCGGCCGA